>NVWS02000074.1 GCA_002746295.2 Zetaproteobacteria bacterium | reverse complement strand
CAATCACTTGCAATACAAAGTCTTTGGGAAAAATGATTTTCACGCCTACTTTCGGCGTATTACTCGCTCGAATTTGGGCGATACAGGCATCTTTGCCATTAATTTGTTTTATTCTTTCGATTAATACTTCTACCTTACCGCCACTGTCACGCTTTCCTAATAAACGCGCAGGAATAACCTTGGTATTATTAAAAATCAAACAATCTTCTGCTTTTAAAAAATCCACTAGTTGGTAAAACTGCTGGTGCGTCAAGGATTGATCTGGCGGATTTACCACCAACAATCGACTATCCGATCGTTTTTCACAAGGCTTCTCTGCAATCAAGCCTGGCGGTAAATCGAATTGAAAATCTTGTTTACGCATTATAATTTTTCCAAAGGCCGTCCGTTGTCAGCAAATACAGAGCCATCTTGCTAAATACAGAACCATCTTGCCAAATACGGACCAATCTTGCCAAATACAGACCAAAGGCCGAATCGAATCAAAAAATAAGGCGCGAATTCTACCAGAAATACCAAGGTGATGTAATGCCCAATGCTGCTTCAAATAACTTTTGCATGATCTCGAAATCCTAATCCCTATGAAATGTCAAAATTATAATCGCTACCCACTCAAAATTCAAAAGAGCCTTAAAATATGGGTGCGGAATGTCGGTAAAACTTATTATAATCCTTAATTCATGGAGTGCGTAACATCAGTTAGGAAGGGCGGCATAAGCTTGTGCAACTTGTTTGGGTTCGCAAATTAACAAAATATTGCAAGCGGATTGCTGAGTATGTTGTAAGGCATCTATAATATTCTCACCCGCACCACGCATACATAAATCATCACTCCATATTTTTCCTTGAAAGCCAAATTTTTCACGCAAAACATCATGCAACCAGTAGGGTGAAAATGTTGCAATATTATTGGATACTTGCTTGTAAATCACATGTGCACTCATGATATGTTGCATACCCTGCTTTGCAACTTGTCTAAAAATATCAGCTTCTTGTAAGAGCGTTTCTAGGTCTACATCCACTGTTGGAACAGCCAGATGTGAATCTGCATTGGCGCGACCATGGCCTGGAAAATGTTTACCCACAGCCTCAATATGAGCTTTCTTGAAACCACGCACACAAGCCGAAGCCAAAGTAACAATCGTATCTTTATCATGACTCAACGCGCGTTGACCAATAATGCCATGTCCTTGCGCATGAAAAACATCCAATACGGGTGCGCAATTGTGTGTAAACCCCATGTCTGCTAGATATTTACCCGTATGACATGCATCATCATAAATAGTTTGAGTGGCTTTTTCAGGATGTTTTTCAAACAAAGCACCATAACTTGCCGCATGAGGGCGTTGGTTGAAAGGTGCAAAGGGTATGCGATGGACACGTCCGCCTTCCTCATCAATCGCAGCCCAAATGGTTTTCCCTGCTTGTTGGCGAACATCATCCAACAACTCAGTGATTTGAACCTTGTTTTGACAGTTTCGTGAAAATAGAATCACACCTTGGGGTGGGGAATGATGCAAATAATGTCGTTCTTTTGAAGTCAGTGTATAGCCGCCCAAACCAATCACCCATGTTGCGGGATTCATGCTTGTATGCCCGTTGGTGTTTTTTTAATGTGTGATATTTGGACTTGTAACTGCTTGGCTTTACGTGCTTCTTTTTCTTCAAGCTTTCGTTGTTTTGCTGCTTGCATGGACATGCCAATGTGATTTTCACCGCGTTCTTTTGCCAGTCGCGTTTGTTTCTCACGTTCTTGTAAGCGCTTTCGTTTTTCATCACTCAATGAGTCATAACAACGTGCACAACAAATCCCTTCTTCATAAGATTCTGATTGCTGGTCTTTTTCTGTTAATGGCCAGCGACAACCATGACATAAGCTATATTTCCCTTCTTGCAAGCCATGTTTGACCGATACACGTTCATCAAAAACAAAACATTCACCCTGCCATAAGCTTTCTTCTTCAGGGATTTCTTCTAAATATTTAAGAATGCCACCTTTAAGGTGATACACCTCTTCATAACCTTCTTGCAACATAAATGCCGAAGCTTTTTCACAGCGAATCCCTCCAGTACAAAACATGGCAACCTTTTTATGTGTTTGAGTATCGCAGTGCTGGGCAACATAAGCAGGGAATTCACGAAAAGTTTTGGTATCGGGGTCCAGTGCGCCTTTGAAGGTGCCAATCTCATATTCATAATCATTACGGGTGTCCAAAAGCAAGACTTCAGGGTCAGAAATTACTGCATTCCAATCTTTGGGGTTAACATAGGTTCCCACACACACATTTGGATCAATACCTTCAATACCCAATGTCACAATTTCTTTTTTAAGCTTCACCTTCATGCGATAAAATGGCGGTTCATTGGCAATAGATTCTTTGTATTGTAGTTTTTTAAGCCGTTCATCTGCATGTAAGTAGGCTAACAAAATATCAATACTTTGACGTGATCCTGCAACGGTTCCATTGATGCCTTCCTGCGCCAATAACAAAGAACCTTTGATGTTGTATTTATCACAAAAATTTTGCAAGGGTTGACGCATTTCTTGGTAATTTTTAAGTGTGGAAAAGTGATAAAGTGCTGCAACAATGATGGGCATGATTTGAACCTCAATGGGGGAGATGAAAAGCGCAGACATAACGACCTAGGTATCATATGTAAAGAATTTTTGAGGACATTAAATTTTTCGTTACCGATGGATGGTAGGCTATCAGAATCGACCTAGCATTGTAAAAAACAAGCTATGCTATAAGTTGCCATAGTTTCAAAATAGGCAGGAGAGTATTTCCATGAGTATTGAAGATCAAATAGCAGGGTTTCGCACGCGTGCAGAAGATTATGGCAAGCGTTTGGATGCGTTGCGGAGGTCGCTTTGACATTGATAACAAGAAGGAAGAACTGATTGAACTTGCCGCACGTATTGAAGATCCAACCTTGTGGGATGATCCTGCCAAAGCACAAGAAATCATGCAGCAAAAGGCTAGACTTGAGCAAGCAGTGAAAAAACATACGGATGCTTCGTCGAACTTGGAAGAATCCAGTATGTTTTTTGAAATGGGCATGGAAGAATGCGATCAAGATTCACAGATGGAAGCGGTGATACTATTGGATACCGTGCAAGCAGTTGTCGAGGATTTGGAATTGGCACAGATGTTGGGTGGTGAAACCGATATGGAATCCGCTTTTTTGGACATCAATGCGGGCTCAGGTGGCACAGAAGCGCAAGATTGGGCCGAAATGATTTTGCGTATGTATTTGCGTTGGGCAGAACGCAAAGGTTTTAAAACGGAAATGCTTGAATGTACGGCAGGTGAAGAAGCAGGCATTAAATCAGCCACCGTTTCGATCAAAGGTGAGTATGCTTATGGCTTTTTGAAAGCTGAAATTGGGGTGCATCGTTTGGTGCGAAAATCACCGTTTGATTCGGGTAACCGTCGTCATACATCCTTCGCATCGGTGTTTGCCTTTCCCGATATTGAACGCGAGATTGAAATTGATATCAATCCTGCCGATGTGCGTGTGGATACCTACCGTGCCTCGGGTGCAGGTGGTCAACATATCAATAAAACCGATTCGGCCGTGCGTATGACGCATGAACCCACAGGTGTGGTGGTACAATGTCAAAATGACCGTTCCCAACATAAAAACCGTGACGCATGTTGGAAAATGCTAAAAGCACGTCTTTATGAGCGTGAAGTGGAAGAGCGTCAGGCAGAAAAGCAAGGTTTGGAAGATACCAAAACCGATATTGGTTGGGGTCATCAAATTCGCTCCTATGTCTTGGATCAATCACGCATCAAAGATTTGCGTACAGGCATGGAAACAGGCAATACAGGTTCATTCTTGGATGGTGATATTGATGCTTTTATTGCTGCCAAATTGATGGGTGTGACCCGTGATGGTGAGGCTGAATAAGCCACTATACCGTCTGATTCCATCGTTGTTTTGCAGCGATGGGGACGGATGGCTATGCTGCGCCACCCTTGAAACATAATAATTGGTATATATTTGGAGACTCTCGTCATGATAGATCGCACTTACTGTGGTGATTTTCGTAGTACACATCTTAGGCAACAGGTTCGCTTGAACGGTTGGGTTGAAACCAACCGCGATCATGGTGGTGTGATTTTTTTGGATGTGCGTGACCGCTCGGGTATGGTGCAGGTGGTGGCTCACCCAGATACCCCTGAGATGCATGCTTTGGCGCACTCCATGCGTCAGCAAAATGTCATCGAGGTGATTGGCGAAGTGATTCCGCGTGATGCCGATGCGATGAATCCCAAGCTTCCAACGGGCGAGATTGAAATTAAAATTTCGAGCCTTGTCTTGTTAAACAAGGCTGAAACACCGCCATTTGCCATCGAAGATGATTGCAATACTGGTGAGCAACATCGTTTGGAATACCGTTATCTGGATTTGCGCAGGCCGTGTATGCAGCAGAATATGATGTTACGTCACAAGGTGACCCATGCCGCACGTAATTATTTGGATAGCCAAGATTTTCTGGATGTTGAAACCCCTATTTTGAATAAATCCACGCCGGAGGGGGCGCGAGATTATTTGGTGCCTTCGCGTGTCTATCCAGGTTCTTTTTATGCGTTGCCACAAAGTCCGCAACTGTTTAAGCAACTGTTGATGGTAGCTGGTGTGGATCGTTATTATCAAATTGCCCGTTGTTTCCGTGATGAAGATTTGCGTGCCGATAGACAGCCTGAATTTACGCAGGTCGATTTGGAAATGTCGTTTGTGACACAAGATGAGATTATGGCTGTGGCAGAAGGTTTGATTTCATCCATGTTTGAAGCGGGCATGGGCAAAGCCCCTGATGCACCATTTCCACGCATGACCTATGCTGATGCCATGGATAAATATGGTTTGGATCGCCCTGATGTGCGTTTTGGCTTGGAACATATTGATGTGACCGACTTGATGAAGTCTGAGGATTTCAAAGTATTTAGCACCCCTGCCAACAATGGCGGCTTGGTGAAAGTGATTCGTGTGCCCAATGGTTGTGCGCAATTGAGCCGTAAGAAAATTGATAATTATACCAAATTCGTATCCATTTATGGTGCCAAAGGCTTGGCATATATCAAGGTCAACGATAAGGATAATATTCCAGCAGGTTTGCAATCTCCGATTGTGAAAAACTTGTCGGAAGATGTGTTGAAAGCTTTGATTGAGCGTTGTGGCGCAGAAAATGGCGATTTGCTATTCTTTGGTGCGGACACAAAAGATATTGTGAACAATGCCTTGGGTTATTTACGTGTGGAATTGGGCAAAGATTTGGGCTTGTTTGATGTTAAATCGAATCAATTTGTTTGGGTGGTAGATTTTCCCATGTTTGAATGGGATGCTGAAAACAAACGTCCGCAAGCTTTGCATCACCCGTTTACCGCGCCTTACCCAGAAGATTTGGATAAGCTTGAAACAGCACCGCTTGAGATGCGCTCACAAGCCTATGATTTGGTATGGAATGGTACGGAAATTGGCGGTGGTTCGATTCGTATTCATGATTCAGCCGTGCAATCGCGTGTATTGAAAGCGTTGAATATCTCTGATGAAGAAGCCAACGATAAATTTGGGTTCTTATTGAATGCATTGAAATATGGTGCGCCGCCGCATGGTGGCTTGGCATTTGGCTTGGATCGTGTGATAAGTTTGATGGTCAACGCCGAATCTATTCGTGATGTGATTGCTTTTCCGAAGACACAGCGTGCAGCAGACCCGATGGCCAATTCACCTTCGGAAGTGGGTGATATGCAGTGGAAAGAACTTGGTTTACGAAAACGCCGCACAGTGAGTGATGTCACCAGCGATTGACAGTCAGGAAATGGGAGATAATGCTTTAGCCATGAATCAATGGATTGCTTTTATCATGTGTATGGGTTTGGTGGCTTGCGCAACCAAACCCCCCATTCAAGAAATGGCAGAGGCGCGTTTATCTGTGCATATAGCAGAACAACAGGCTCAAGAGTTCGGTTCAAAACCAGTTGCCTTGCAAAGTGCTGAACGAGCCTTACAAGCAGCGGCACAAGCCATTCAACATAAACAGTATGAACATGCACGTACAGAAGCATTAAAAGCCAAGCGTCATGCACAACGTGCAGTCAGAGTTTTACAAAAAAACAAACCGTGATGTGGTGGCTAGAAAGTTGTTTAAGTCACATCCAATGAATAAAAGAGGTCTTACAATGGCATTTGATCATATTACACTTCCCGAATCGGGCGAAAAAATCAGCATGGGTGAAGACGGTACATTAAATGTACCCAATGAACCGATTGTGACATTTATTGAAGGTGATGGCATTGGTCCTGATATTTGGGCAGCCACTCGGAATATGTTGGATGCTGCGGTTGAAAAGGCTTATGGCGGTGAACGTAAACTGGCTTGGATGGAAGTATTCGCTGGTGAAAAGGCGTGGAATCTTTATGGGCAAGGCGATGATGCTTGGTTACCCGATGAAACTTTGGCGGCATTCAATGAATACTTGATTGGTTTGAAAGGTCCTTTGACCACGCCGATTGGTGAAGGTTTTACATCATTGAATGTGGCTTTGCGTCAAAAGTTGGATTTATACACCTGTCTTCGTCCTGTGAAATATTTTGAGGGTGTGCCTTCGCCTGTAAAACGTCCACAAGATGTGGATATGGCTATTTTTCGTGAAAACTCAGAAGATATTTATGCGGGAATTGAATGGAAAGCAGGCTCGGATGATGTGAAAAAAGTCATCAAATTCTTGCAAGATGAAATGGGCGTGACGAAAATCCGTTTCCCTGAAACATCAGGCATTGGTATCAAACCTGTTTCCAGTGAAGGCACCAAGCGTTTGGTTCGTGCTGCCATTCAATATGCGATTGAGCATGAACAAAAGTCCGTCACCTTGGTGCATAAGGGCAATATCATGAAGTATACGGAAGGTGGTTTCCGTAATTGGGGATATGAAGTTGCCAAAGAGGAATTTGGTGCGGTCGAAATCGGTGATGGCCCTTGGTGTGAACTGCCCAATGGTATCGTGATTAAAGATTGTATTGCAGATATTGCTTTGCAACAAGTATTAACCCGTGCCACAGAATTTGATGTGATTGCCACCTTGAATTTGAATGGTGATTACTTATCGGATGCTTTGGCTGCGCAAGTCGGTGGTATTGGTATTGCACCTGGTGCGAATATTAACTATTTGACAGGTCATGCGATTTTTGAAGCCACGCACGGTACAGCTCCCAAATATGCAGGAAAGAATATGGTCAACCCATCATCTTTGACCCTTTCGGGTGCGATGATGTTGCGTCATATGGGTTGGGATGAAGCGGCTGATTTGGTGGAGAAAGGTATCACGGGTGCGATTACAGCGAAAACAGTCACCTATGATTTTGAACGCTTGATGGATGGTGCTGTCAAACTATCCACCTCTGAATTTGGTGATGCAGTGATTGAACACATGGATGATGCGGCGATTTCAGATGAAGAAACCAGCCAATTTGATGACTTGGCGCATAAATTTCAGGAAGAATTTGAAGCAGGTGCTGATAAAACATCCGAGTTTGCCCAATCAGCGTTGGAAATAGCGCGTGAAAAATTGACGGCTGCAGGACATTTTACAGAAGAACAAGGGCAAAAGCTTAAAGTTTTTATGGAAAATGATTTTTCACGCATTGCCACAAGCATGAAAGATGATGCCAAAGAAAAACTGAACCCAGCACGTTTGGGAACAGGTGCGTTGTCTTCGATTGCATCTTTGTTGCAAGCGGCGGGTTCTGCTATTTCAGGTATGGCAGAAAAAACAGAAGAATCATTGATTTGTCGTTCGGGTGATATTACCAGTGCAGGTCGCTTAACATGCAAATCTTGCGGGCATGTGTTGGAATTTAAAAAGACAGGGCGTATTCCGCCTTGCCCTGAATGCCATACCACTGAGTTTACTAAAGGTTATTAAGTCATAATCATGATGGCATAAAAAAGCGCGGCAAATGCCGCGCCTTTTTTATTTGTAGGCAGCTTCAAGCAGTCAATTTAATCAAGTGAAGACAACCAACGCTCTGCATCCAAAGCCGCTTTACACCCTTCGCCTGCACTGGTAATGGCTTGACGATAAACAGGGTCAGCGACATCACCTGCTGCGAAGACACCATTCACAGACGTTTGTGTGCTTTTACCACGCGTGGTTAAGTAACCCGCGCTATCCATATCCAATTGACCTTTTGCAAAGCCTGTATTGGGCGTGTGTCCAATCGCAATAAACACACCATGTACTGAAACATCTTCAGTAGAACCATCGACCGTTGATTTTAAGCGCATCCCCGTTACACCTGAATCATCACCCAAGACTTCATCCAAAGTGCTGTTCCATTTCACTTCAATATTATCCGTTGCGAGCAATTTATCTTGCATCACTTTTTCAGCACGCAAGGCATCACGGCGATGTACCAAAGTTACTTTAGAACAAATATTGGATAAATAAAGGGCTTCTTCCACCGCAGTATCACCACCACCAATCACCGCTACTTCCTGATTGCGATAAAAGAAACCATCACACGTGGCACAAGCAGATACACCACGTCCTGCAAAGGCTTCTTCACTGGGTAAACCCAAATAACGTGCGGATGCACCTGTGGCAATAATCAACGCATCACAAGTATATTCAGCTTCATCACCTTTTAAGTGAAAGGGGCGACTGGATAAATCACTGCTGTTAATATGATCCCAAATCATTTGGGTGCCAAAACGTTCAGCTTGGGCTTTGAAATCTTCCATCATTTCAGGGCCTTGCACGCCGTCTTTATAGCCAGGGTAGTTATCAACATCCGTGGTGGTGGTCAATTGCCCACCAGGTTGAACCCCTTGGATGATAACAGGCTTTAAGTTGGCACGCGCTGCATAAATCGCAGCGGTGTAACCCGATGGTCCTGAACCTAGAATAATCAAATGATGGTGTTGTACATCGCTCATAAAAACGCCCCTTACTATGCTAAAAAATGAAACTGCATGAAAAAATGTTGTGGCAAGATAGTCGCGCTTGTCTTACTTTTCAATTCAGCAAAAATACTTGCTGCGTGATACGACTCTTGCACTAATCTTCATCATCACTCAAAACTTTTTCATCGGATGCCCAAAATAAATACGACATACCTAAAAAAACAGATAAATAATGCGGTGTTTTGACCAAAGGGCTTTGAGATATATGACCGACTTTCATATTCCTATAGCGCATAGCGGCGAACATGGAAAGTGTGGGGGAATAGGTATAATGGATGGAGCTTTGTAAAAATATAGAATGAAGACCACTACCCGCTTGATAACTTGGGCGTATGGGTGTGGCATAGATATTGGGAACAGTGTAATAGCGATCATTGAACACTTGCGAGGTGAATGTACCACCGATACCAAGGTAGACATGGCTGGAGTTTGATAGGTTTACATTCCATAAAAATTCAGGTTCAATCAACCAGCCAGCATTATGAAGGGATGTATCAATATTCCAGCGTAAAGGTAAATGAAATTTAAGACCCTGATGGATTGTTTCTTTGATTTGCCAATTAAGTCGAGGTCCCAATTGAAAAGTAAAAGGTAGGCTTGGCATGCCTTGGCGCGCTTTGTTGCCACGAGAAACAGACAAGCCCCCACCAAAAGATGCATCAATGCTCAAGCTGTCGATATCAAGGATTTTGGTGCGTATACCACCGCGATTGATATGAACACGAGGGCTTCGATAAATAAAATAAGGTACAGGAAATGCGAGTTGATAACGTTCATTGCTACCCATGTATTGCGGAATAGAAGCCAATGCCAAAGCCCCGCCCACTTCCCATTTGGGCTTTATTTCAGATGCCCAAAGGGTTGAACTTAAACATGTGAGTGTTACAAGGATGATTGAAGATAAGGTGCACTGCATGCTCGCACTATGTAGGGCATAGTTTTGAATTCAAGAGAGAAAAATATGAATTGTTTTAAGGTCTTATTGATGGTAAGTGTGTTGTTACGGATGCATCCTATTATCAAGATGTGTTACTTTTTTTCGCAGTCGATGAGAAAGCCCCCGTATTGTTACACATGAGATCCCTAGCGCATGTCAAGCATATGCTTCGTGTGGGTTAAATTTTTTTAGATACCTTTCAATTGATTAAAGGAGCAGTTTTTCTGTCATTGATTATTACTTTTATAGTTGTGGATTATTTGCGTTCAGATTACGAAATAAAAAATCTATCTGACTTGCAAAATAAGGTTGTTGCGAGCAAAGCAGGTACGAACACGGTCAAGCTTTTGCAAGAGGCTTCCGTGCAAGTCGATGAATTACACGATGCTGTGATGTTATTTTTACAAGGTGATCCAGATGTGGTGGTACATGACACCTCAATGTTACGTCATTATGAACATATCGCACCACAAAATTTTCGTGTGATTTGTACAGGAAAAAACCTTTCCCATACAGCCTTTGTCTTGCGTGATCCACAGCTTGCACTTGTTTTTCAAGAAACCGTGGAACACATGTTTATCATGGGTGAGTATGATATGTTGTTGTATGGTTATGCTTTAAAATAATGGTATGCCATAGCATGATGAGCATTGCTGGTGACAGCGTAAAATAAGTGTAAAAATAAAAAATGCTGAATATCGATATAAGTCGCTTTGCAACACCTCAACTCTGGAATGTTGGCAAGCTTTTCGCTTAACCCAAGATTTAACGTTGATATTCAGTATAATCTGAACACTTGGGGGAAGCATGAGAAAAAACCGTAGTTTGAAAAACATGGTGCTGGTTGAGCGTGCATTTCGTATGCGTCAAATGTGGCGAGTATTGCTCTTAACGCTCTTAAGTGTGCTTATTTCAACGGTAGCATTGGCATTTTTCTATACTCATTTGCTTGAACTTTTTTCAGGTGGAGATATGCCGCTTTATTTTGCCCCCGAAGAACTTCAAAGTATGACGCAAAATATTCCAGGTATGCAGGAAACCATGCTTAAGTGGCTTTTGATTTTAGGGAGTATCAACGCGGTGATTACCATCATCGCCTCTGTTTTCATGACCTATAAGCTGGGTGGGCCTTTGTACCGCCTGAAAGCTGATATGTACCGTATTGGTGAAGGGGACTTAAGCACACGCATCCATTTGAGAAAAGGTGATGAATATCAAGATATGGCGAGTTCTATCAATGACTCGGTCACACATTTACATGATGCGGTGCAAGGCATTCAAACACATGTCCATAAATTGCATAAGATTCAATTGAAAGGTCAAGAGCAAGAATATTTAGCACAGGTAATTGCTGATCTTGAATCACAATTGGATTATTTTACCTTATCGAAATCATCGAAGTAAGAGCACATGAGAATACTTATTTTTTTAAGTATATGCTTGTATCTGTTACCCACAGGGGCATGGGCTGCTGCTGAAGATGTATATCAAAAGGCATTACTAGCCTTACAACAAGCCGAACCCAATGATGTCATCAAACTTACGAATCGTTTGCAGCGAGAGTTCCCCAATACAACGCAATCACACCAAGGTGATTATCTGTTGGGACGTGCTTGGGAACTAAAATATCAACCCAAGCAGGCTTTTCAGGCTTACCGCCAGTTTCTAAAGCATCGTTTAAACAGCGTATACCGTGTGGATGCACAATTAAAAGTGAGTTTGATTCGGAGTGGTCTCAAAGAAAAAAATCCTGATATTCTAAATCTGATGTTACAGGCACTCAATCAACGTGCTTTATCCCATGATGATGATGCTATTTCCTTGTTGAAAAATCTGTTGCAAAGCTATCCACACAGTCGCTTGGCGGATGATGCTTTAAATATGATGGCGTATATGCAGTTGTTGGATGTGCATGATGTCGATGCGGCGGAACAATCTTATCGAAAATTACTGAAAAATTACCCAAGCTCTAACTATGTGGACAATGCGATCTATGGCATGGCTGTGGCATTGGAAGATGCTAAACAGTGGCATGCAGCAAGACGTGCTTATCAAAGACTGAAAGAAAAACACATGGCCATAAATATGTTGGGCATAAGCTTTGCCAAAGATAATTATTTATCCCGCGTGTGGTTCAATAAGGCAAGTTCTCGCTTGGAACATTTAAATCAACGGCAAGAGATGGAGGAAAAAGGCACAGCATTTATTCAGAAATATGGATTTATGTTGGGCATTGGGGATCGTGTCGATGTGGATATGCCTGTGGGAAGCTGGGAGCATTACCAGCCCTTGGCAAGCTGGAGTCAAAAGTTTGGTTTGCATCCGCAGTCGGTGACCCATTGGCTCACCCGTAACACAGATTGGCAATGGGAAACGCCTGACCGTTTGAAAGCACTGATACAGGCAGGACATACACCTGTGATTGTGGATTGGTATTTTGGCGATCAGATTAGCCCGTCTTTTGTACGTCAGCATCAAGCTGAATATATCCGCCATATTCGTGAGCAATTGATTCCATTGATTCGTGATCTACCTGAAGTGTGGGTATTGCTTGAACCTGAGTTTAATAAACATGGTATTGAAAAATGGCAGCCTTGGGGAACTTTAAGTCGAGAAGTGGTGGATCTGATTCACCAATCGGTGGCAGGTTCTCGGGTCGGTTTTGTGTTGGGAAACTGGACGGATACACAGCAATCTTCCTTGCTTGATGTGATGGGCGAGACGGTACAACATTCTGATTTTGTGGGTTTTCAAGAAATGATGTCGAGCTTTGATGGACGCTCAGCGATGGATGCTGGTTGGAATCCTGTGGATCGAAGTTTGCGTTTGGCATCCTTTCTTCACCAAGCATTTGATAAGCCGATTTATTTGGCTTATTTGGCAGTGTCATCACTTGGAGGGTGGGAACAAAAACAAGCGCATTTGATTGAACGCTTTCGTGATGCCATGCCTGAACTGGCTTATCACGGTGTGATTGGTGCATCTTATTTTGCACTCTTTGATGATCCCAAGCATGTTGGTTGGTTTGCAGAGGCAGAGAAAACATTGGGTTTGGCGGATAAATCAGGTGTCGCTAAGCCCGCCTTAAAGGCATGGAAATCTTGGGAGAGCTTGCGCCAAAATCAAGATCACTATGCTCCATATTTATTGCAAGCAGCTAGTTTCTCTGGGTTTCCATTTGATGGCACATCTGGGCAGGCAGCGGAAGCTTATATGCAAAGCAATGAATGGAGTCGTTGGCGTATCAGCATCAAAGGTCTGGATTCACAGGCTGAACGGGTGTTTACAGGGGCGGGCAGCGATATTCATTTTACTTGGCATGGTTTGGCAAACCGAGGTCATTTTTCCCGTGAGCAGTGTCAAATAACCTTGTGGACCGCTGATGCAGCAGGTCATCACAGTAAGAAAGATATATTTCCATCATGTTTTGTGATGAAACCTTATCCAGTGCAAACTTTATATACCTATCCATTGGAGAATGAGCCTGACGTTTATCACTGGGGTAAGGTGAAGGCTTATTATCAACAAGAACATGGGCAGGTGATATTACTGGTGGATCTGACATCAGTGCCTTCGGGTTTGGTTATGCCTGTGGATGAGGGTGATAACATAGATATGCGCCATATTGTGGGTAAAGCTATGTTACAGCTTAGGGTTCGTTTGCATGCTCTAACGGGGGAAGGGATACGTATTGGCTTGGAAGATTCGCAAGGTTTTCATGGTTCAGTGTTACTCATGGGGTATATGCAGCCTGATCTATTGGGTGTGTGGCAAGATGTACTCATACCTTTGAAGGATTTCCCACGTTTAGCACAGAAGGATGTTGAACATGGTCAGCTGCAAAAGAAACCTTTGAATTGGAAATCCATTCAACAAATATTGATCACATCCACAGTCAAGCCTACAGCATTGGATGTGATGAGCTTGCGTATGATCCAATAGGTAATGTAGGGTATTCAGTATGACTCTACATTGAATCTGATTATTCAGGTTTAAAGCTGAATAGTGAGTGTTATTTTAGGGTGATAATGCCCAGTTGCATGGCTTCAAAGACGGCCTCAGAACGTGATTTAACGGCAAGTTTTCGGTAAATATTACGAATATGTGCGCGAATGGTATTGGTCGATAGTTTCAAGGTTTCAGCAATTTCTTGATAAGAATATCCCCGTGAAATGTATGCAAGGACTTCACTTTCACGGTCGGTTAAATGATGTTTAAGCGGCGTTTTTATATTTTTCTTGCTTGGCAATATTTCGGTATTTCTTTTTGCAGGCATAAAGCGTTTGAGAAGAAAGCGTGCAATTCTAGGGCTAATGGCTGTTTCTCCAGCCATCAAAGATAAAATAGCGCTTCCCAACTCATCAAAAGCTTGCTCTTTAAGCAAATAACCCGTCGCACCTGCTTCCAAAGCTTGGACAACATTTTCTTCATCACCATGTACAGTAATAACCATGGCTTCAAGGTTTTCATACTTTTCACATGCTTCTCGAACAATATCAATGCCACTGCCATCGGGTAAGCCAATATCGGCAACCAAAACATCAGGCACACCATTCTTTAAGGCTTGCCTTGCTTCCGCACAACTGGCAGAAGCATGAAAAAGTGTGAGGTTGGGATGTACATCAATCATGGCAGTGAGGTATTCACGTGTTGGGGTTTCATCTTCGAGAAGTAATACAGAGTATATATGAGCCATGAGCAAATGCTAATCAAAGAGAGTGTTTGTGGGTAGCATCAATGGGGTATATTAGCGTTTATTCATATCAATCAATTGAAATAATTCGGAGCGAGAAGAAGGGTTATTGAGGAATGCACCCGTCAATTTGGACGTAGTTGTCCAAGTATTGGGTTTATGCACACCACGGTGACACATACAAAAGTGCTGACATTGGATGATAACAGCCACACCCGAAGGTTGTAAAACTTCTTCTATGGCTTGTGCAATTTGCATGGTCAACTTTTCCTGTACTTGCAAACGTTTGCTATAACCATCCACGACACGTGCGAGTTTGGATAAACCAACCACCCGACCGTCGGGGATATAAGCGACATGGGCTTTGCCGACAAAAGGTACCAAGTGATGTTCACAATGGCTGTGTAAATCAATATCTGAAACCAGTACCACTTCATCATAGCCTTCGACTTCTTCAAAGGTTTTCAATAAATGTTCTTTCGGGTCTTCTTGATAGCCCTTGAAATGTTCATGCATGGCGGATAAAACTCGCGCTGGTGTTTCTAAAAGACCTTCGCGTTCAGGGTTTTCGCCCATATAAGTGAGTAAGCCGCGTACATGTTTCATGGCCTCGACATTTTTTGGGTCAGTTAAATCAATATCTCTTAGCATATAGGAAATCCTCGTTGCAAATGATGCCGCAGGATAGCGAATAAATAGCATAGAAACACGTTGAAATGATGGGGAGACTTTAAAATGATAGTGGATTTATTGCGGCACGGAGCTTTGCAGGGTGGGGTGAAATATCGGGGGCGTGTGGAAGCTGATTTGAGTTGTACGGGGCACCAACAGATGGAAAGTGTTTGGCGAAAACTTGTCAATGATGTGGATGTTATCATCACTTCACCACTGCGTCGTTGTGCTGGACTTGCGCAAATATGGGCAACATCAACGGGCATCCATTGCATCACCGATGAACGCATGGCGGAAATACATTATGGTGATTGGGAAGATAAAACCCATGATGAAATAGAATTGGAATTTCCTGGCATGTTGGCATGTTGGCGTGCTGACCCTACAGGTATGCGACCACCAAACGGTGAGTCTCCCGAAGAACTACAGATGCGCATCACCGATTTTTGGCAAGATATGTGTGCGACATATAGCAAACAACATCTGTTGGTGGTCGGACATTCGGGTAGTACACGTATGTTGATTGCACATATTGCAGGTCAACCCATTGCTTATACGCGGGATATTGCCATGCCGTATGCTTGTTGGAGTCGTGCTCAATATGACGGTGAAAACAGTCAAATATTATTTATTGATGGGTGAGTGTTATAGGATTTTCTAAAATTCTATCGGGATTGGCTTGAACCTTTGGCTTGAACCTTTGGGTTGAAACTGGGTTTGAAGGGCTGCCACAATAGATGCAGGTATCCGTGTGGCTTTGCCATTCAAATCCATACAAGCCACATTCACGGTGGCCTCAGCCAATAAGGTTTCATGTCGCCAAATTTTTTGTAAAAAATTTAAACGTGCGCCTTTGAGGGTTTGAATCTGACTTTCGACATCCAAAGCATCATCGAATCGAGCAGGGGTAAAGTATCGAATATTGGCTTCAGTCACGGCAAATACCACACCGTGTTGTGTTTGAATGCTGCTTTGTTCAATGCCACAATGACGTAGCATTTCGGTACGACCACGCTCCATGAATTTGAGATAATTGGCATAATAAACCACGCCTGCATGATCGGTATCTTCGTAATAAACACGCACAGACCAATGATTTACCTTCGTTGTATGACTTGTCATGGTAACAATGTGCCTTGTGGTGATTCATTGTGAGGTAATATTTTTCCCAAATGACTGTATGCCAATGGTGTGGCGACTCGACCCCATAGGGTGCGTGAAATTAAACCTTGCTGCATCAAAAAAGGTTCCATCGCAGGATACAGAATTTCCTTCATTTGAGGACTAAGTCGATGAATTTCATCAATAAATAGGACACCGCCTTCCTCAAGGTTGGACAACATCGACACCAATAATTCTCATGCTATGTGCTTTAAGTGTGAAACTACTCTTTCGTTCATCATTGGAATCGTCACCCCCGAATGCTTGTGTCGAGATAGATTTCCGATAAAAGATTTAGGGAATGACGAACTAAGAGGTAGCTTTATACGAATAATGACTATATCGAAAAACTTTTGAAAAATAAAAAACACCATTTTAATACTTAAACGACTATATCTGCTTTATTCAGGGTAAGTATAAAAAATATACGACGTTGAATAATCACTAAATTCGAAATACACCTTTTTTTCGTTTGGATCAGCGACCATATTCATATTTTCATCCAAAATACCATAACCATAGCGATAAGGACGTGCCTCATTACCTTGTGTTGAGACTCCAGTGGTTAACTTATCAATATTGAGGAAGCGTTTGACCAATTTATTGCCTGCATAAACTTCCAAAACACCATGAATGCCTGTCCAGTTTTGAACGGCACGACCTATTTTATTTTGGGTTTCTTGGGTGCAAGCGGTGGTGAGCAGTAAGGTTGCACTCAATAAACATATTTTTTTTAACATAAAAGCTCCAATGGTTGTGAATTGAATAGCGATGCAAATCGCTTTGTAAGGTCATGCGTATTGCATAAACAAAAAAGGCAAAGGAATGAACCTTTGCCTAACCTGTGTTCGTTTAGGCGTCTCTTAGACCCCGAGACTTAAAAACTAATCAAGGTGTTCTTTGATGAAATCAAGCAATTTACCTTTGGTGACTGCGCCAACCTTGGTGCCTTGGACATTACCATCGGAAAAAACCATCAAGGTAGGAATACCACGTACGCCATATTTACCTGGCGTGTTTGGGTTATCATCAATATCAATTTTTGCGATGGTGATTTTATCACCCATTTCAGTGGCTAGTTCATCAAGAATCGGTGCGATTTGTTTGCAAGGACCACACCAAGGAGCCCAGAAATCTACCAATACTGGCCCAGATGCTTTTAAAACATCATTTTCAAAACTTTCATCAGTCACATGAATCAATGTGTTGGACATAAAATTTTCCTCGTTCTGTTTCCCCGTAGGGTTCGTTAAAATAAAATACCAATCAAGATATGCTTGTCATCACTTACTCACTGATGTTACGCATTGACCTTGAAAATGCAGCAATCTTTTCACTCCCACCATCATCCCCAAGTGCTTTGATTGGGGATCTATGGGTTGAATGTTGGATTCCCGATAAAACCCTCGACACAAGCACGCGAGGGTAACGACGGGAATGACGGTGATTTTTAGTCAAGCATGTAACATAAGCGACTGTATAGTGCTTCAAGTATAAAGTTTCAAGTACTTGAAGTCCGACAGTCCCCTAGTCAAAAGACATTGCGTTTATAGGATGCTCGCCAAGTTAATCGGGGGGAAGATGAGCGTCAACCATGATATGTTAAAGAATAGAATCATTGAAGCTGTGCAAAGATCCAATGGGTTTTTACCGTTTGAAAAATTTATGCAGATGGCATTGTTTGAACCAGAACTGGGATATTATGAATCTCGCCATGTGTTTGGTGAGGATGGTGATTTTATTACTGGGATTGATTTGGGAGCTTGGTTGGGCTTGGGTTTTGCTGATTTGATGACATGGGGGTGGCAACAGTTGGGGCGACCCCATCATTGGGTTCTATTGGAACAAGGTGGAGGAACAGGGCATTTGTTGACCCAAATTCTCAAACAGCTTCAAAAGCAAGGTATTTCGATGCCCCAAGTTATTGCGGTGGAGCGTAGCGCATGGATGCGGAAGCGTCAGGTGGAACATTATCAAAGCGAAGGTTTTGATGTCGCAGTGTATGCATCTTTGGGTGATGTGCATGTTGATGCTCCAGTATTGATGATGTGCAATGAATTGCCTGATGCTTTTCCTGTGCGCCCTTTTGTTTTTCGTGATGGACAATGTTTTGAACGTGTTGTGGGCTATCAAGATGAGACATTTGTTTGGCTTGAAAATCGTCAAGAAATGGCTCAACCTCTGCATATTGATGCGCATATTCGGTCGACATGGTGCAACGGTTATACCAGTGAATTCAACCCATCATTGGCGGAGTGGCAAAAAGATGTGAGCAGGGTGATGAAACAAGGTTTTGTGTTTTGTGTGGATTATGGGTATAGCCAACAAGAATATTATCGTAGCAACCGTGTAGAAGGCACCTTGATGGGGCACGCAGCTCATCAAGTGGTGGAAGATGTGTTGAAGGTCGATGTGGGCAGCGTTGACATCACAGCACATATTGATTTCACCCATTTGGCACGTTTGGGAAAAGAAGTCGGCTTAACCCCTATATCCTTTATCACCCAAGGTGCTTGGTTGGCACAAAGCCCCAGTGTTCAAAGCTTGGTGACCCGTTTGTCGCAAGAAGCTACGGTGGAATCCATGCAAGCGATGGCACAAGCCAAGCGTATGCTGTTACCGATGGGCATGGGTGAGTCATTCAAACTCTTGATTCAAACGAAAAACACAAGTGATTGCCCTGATTATTTGCGCGCTTTGGATCGTAAGGGTGATTTACACTGACAAGAAGCTAAGCTTGTCGCATGACTTTTGGCACGGCATCACATATTGGAAATTATCGTTTGGCGGAACAATTGGGCGCAGGCGGCATGGGCATTGTTTACCGTGCTGAAGATGAATCTTTGGGGCGAGAAGTCGCCATCAAGGTGTTGCACCCCCACCTTTTAAAAAACAAGGAACACAAGGAGCGTTTTCGTCGTGAAGCGCGTGTGCATGCAAAATTGATGCACCCCAATATTGTCACCTTGTTAGCTTTGCACGAAGAAGAACATCAAATGGCATTGATCATGGAAATGGTGCATGGCAAAAACCTGAAAGAGTACCTACAACAAGAAGAAAAATATGCCATTGCTGACTTGATTAAAATCGCACTCTCTGTTTTGGCAGGTTTAGAGGCGGCGCATCAAATTGGTTTGATTCACCGTGACTTAAAACCTGCCAATGTCTTGGTTTCCGATACGGGTGAAGTCAAATTGATGGACTTTGGTTTGGCAAAATCAGCAACAGGTGAAGATGATTTAACGCAAACAGGCGCAACAGTGGGTTCATTCCGCTATATGGCACCTGAACAGATTACCAATCAAACACTCGATCAACGCACCGATATTTATGCCTTTGGCATTCTACTTTATCAAATGGTCACAGGCCATTTACCTTTTGATGCCACGGCTGAAGAAGGTGGTGAATTTGCCATCATGGAAAAACAAGTGCGTGAGCTTCCAGAACTTCCGCATGAAGTGAACCCTGCTGTGCCGTTAACCTTGTCCGATTTAATTCTTCGCATGATGGGCAAAGATCCAGATGAACGTCCTAAAAATTGCGACGAAGTACGCCAAGGTTTGCAAGCAGTTTTGCAAAATCTCTCTGCCAAAGCATCGGCTCCCTCCTTTGCACGTCTGGCCGAAAGTGCCACCAAGTATTTTGAATTTGATATGAAAGCCAATGAAGATCAATGGAAGAAAATAAAACAGTCATCTATTTTACAGAAACTACAGAAGTCAAAAACAATCATATTGTCGGTGATTGGCATATTGTTCCTAGCTTGGCTGACTTGGTTGACTTTATCGGATCATGACGTAATCGAGAATGTTGTCGATAATTCCACACATTCGGTCAAAGCAATAGCAAGGGTTCAGCCGCTTGCTGTTGTGCCTATCAAGCCGCTGCCAGATATCACGCCTGCGGCAACGCCAATAGGTATAAAACCCACCGTACCCAAAGCACAAAACACGGAAAAAATAGATGCAAAGAAGGTAGATGCATCAGTCAAACAGGTCGCTAAGCCCAAAGTTGTGCAAAAAACACCCGTGGTGAAAGCGACAACATCTGTGAAAACCCCAGTCAAAAAACTTGTGAAGAAGGTGGCTCCAAAGCTGATCGAAAAAGATATTTTGGATCGGGTCGCATACAAAGTCCGCCGGCAATATGGTAAAAAAATTGATATGCTTCAAGCACATGAGTTTCATGGTGGAAGCCATCTTTATTTTAAAAACTTGCCTGTAACCAAAGAAAAAACATTTTTCACCCAATTTAAGAAAAATGATGTACGCCTTTATTTTTATGAAGCAGTGCATTTGAAAGCCATAGTTTTGGAACAAGCCACTGTTCAAGGTGCTTTGTTTAAAGGCGGTAAGATTAAACTCGAAGCTCAGGATGAACATTTTAAATGGCACACATTGATTAAGCGGAGTGATCATGATGTTTCCACGCCGATACGTATTTCCGAGAAGTCTTTGCCTGCTTCGGTGAAAAGTGTGCGTATTCGTTTAACCTCATCATCACCATTGCTTTTAGGTCCCATTCGTTTACTTGAATAATCAACATTCATTCACTGCTGTGGTGGAACGTATGTTACCTGAAGGTGAGGCATTGGCGCGCACACCGACAGGTGACTATTACCGTGTACGTCATGCTGTACCTGCGGATAAAGTGAGCTTATCCCCGCTAAAAAAACGGCGCGGTATCGCATATGCAAAACTTGAAAAAGTCTTGCAAGCTTCTCCGCATCGTGTCGATCCTGCCTGTCCTGTGGCGGCAAGATGCGGTGGCTGTGCCTTGCAATATGTGCAAGCCAATGCGCAAGCAAGCATCAAGTCAGCATGGGTGAAGCATGCTTTCTCGCCCGTTTTTCATCATGAAACTGATTGGCAAGCTGTGGTTCATCGACCTTTTGATAAAGTCACCCAACGTCGTCGTGTCCGTTGGCAAGTCTGCGTGGATGAACTTGGGGTTCACTTGGGATTCTTTGCCCACCAAAGCCATGCAGTGGTTACAACACCGTATTGCATGGTGCTGACCGAAGTATTGAATAGATTAAGGCAAGCTTTGGAAGTCTGTTTTTCTGTATCTCCTGAGCATGCGCCAGAATCGGTATATGCCGTACAACTTCATGATGGTGTACATCTGGTGTTGACATATGAAAAAAAAATAGATGCGGATATTTTTTCACTGCCCCAATCCCTATCCATGCCCGTACAATACTGGCAACGCTGTGGTTTATCACTCAAGCCTATTTCGTATCCTATACGTTTATTATCGGATATCTTACCTACGTCAAAAACGGTGATTGCCTTAAATATTGGCCCCGATGACTTTGTACAAGGTCAACGTTTGGGTAATGAAAGCATGATTCAACAGGTTTTGACGTGGAGCAAGGGTGCAACACGTGTGGTGGACTTATTTTCAGGTGTGGGTAATTTATCATTACCTTTGGCTGCATCGGGCATGCGTGTACTGGGTGCCGAAGTCAATACTGCCAGTGTGCGGGCTGCCAATAGCAACGCCAAACGTCTCAACCTTGATGCACATTATGAACAAGCTGATTTATTCAAAAACTTTGATGTCAGTGGCTTTGTGGGAGCGGATGTTTTGCTCATTGATCCACCGAGAAAAGGTGCGCGTAATATTTGTCGGTTGTTACCCCGTTTGATGCCACAATGTGTGATTTTTATTCATTGTGATGTCAATTCTGCCCATGTTGACGCTCTCGAAATGCTGAAGCAGGGTTATCGCTTGAAAGCCTTGCGAGCGCTGGATTTATTTCCTTATTCTGGACATGTAGAGAGCATGAGTTTGTGGGAGCGTTAAGTCGTAGGGCTGTTTGGATCGTGTGCTTGTTTGCTGTATTGGGTTGCCAGCAAACCCCTGCCAAACAAGGTGAATTACGCATCGGTGTGGCTCAATTACCGATGAGCCTTGATCCACGTTTTGCCACGGATGCTGCATCACATAAAATTCAACAATTGATTCATCGTGGTTTGGTCAAGCTGGATGAGCATTGGATGCCCCAACCCGATGTAGCTCGTTCTTGGGAACACCCAAACCCTTTGTTGTGGGTGTTTCATTTGCGGCATGGGCTGAAGTTTCATGATGGTTCTTTATTAACGGCGTATGATGTACAAGCCACATTGCTATCCTTACTGGATAAAAAAAACGCCAGCCCTTTGCGGGCAGGCTTTGCTGCGATTTCGGTGGTGCAAGTTATGGATGATAATACGCTTCAAATTCATTTGAAAAAGCCTGACGCTTCACTGTTAACACGTTTATCCTTGGGTGTTTTACCCGCATCTTACACCAAGAAAAAAAACGATCCTCATGCCACGATGGGTTGTGGAGCATTCAAATTTCTATCATGGCATGGCAATGATTTGGTGTTGCAGCGTGCATCAAAATCCAGCCAATCGAATATTCAAACGTTACATTTTTTACGGGTGAAAGAAGCGGTCACACGCAGCTTAAAACTGGTTCGGGGGGAAATTGATTTTACACAAAATGATTTGCCACCCGAATTATTACCGTATTTAGCACGTCAGCCGCAGCTACATATTCAAACCAAGGCTTCAATAACTTTTTCTTATATTGGCATGAACCTTCAAGATGCCATCCTCAAAGATCTTCGTGTGCGCCAAGCACTTGCATTAGCCATCAACCGTCAACGCTTGAAGCAAGCTTTACTTTCTGATTTACCGCTATTGGCCGAAACCGTATTAACCCCCAATCACTGGGCAGCATCGCCGCAAATCCTCACGCCTTTTAATGCCCTGCAAGCTGAAAAACTATTGGATGAGGCTGGTTTTCCACGCAATGCAAAGGGCATCCGTTTTCATTTAACCTACCGAACAAGCACCAATGCCACCCGTTTGCGCCTTGCCTCAGCCATTGCTGATATGTGGCGCAAGGTAGGGGTGGATGTATCTGTGGAGTCCATGGAGTGGGGTGGTTTTTATGCCCGAATCAAACGGGGTGATTTTCAGGTTTTCTCACTGTCTTGGGTGAGTATTGCGGATCCTGATATTTACCGTTGGATTTTACATTCAAGTATGTGGCCACCCAAAGGCGCAAACCGTGGACGTTATGCAAATACGCAAATGGATGCTTGGTTGGATCAGGCACAAGCCAGTCAAAACCTTGCACAACGCAAAGCTTTGTATGCCAAAATTCAAACCAAAATGAAGAAGGACTTTGTTTATATTCCTTTATGGTATGAGCCTGTTGTTTCGGTATCCAATAAAAAACTCGAAGGCTTTCAGCCTACATCGGATGGTGGTTTTATGGGTTTACTGCAAGCGAATCTACACCCATGAGAAGATATAGTTATGATTTAATGAGGTTGAAAATGAGTCAATTCGTTGGTATCGATATTTGGTAGTGGATCAAACCTGTGTTTTTGCATTAATATTTCTGCCAAATTCCACCCTATTTCTCTCATGCTAAACACATATTTAACCCACTACCCCAATCAAACAAAAAAAAGCCAGTAAACACTAGGTTTACTGGCTTTAAATGGCTCCCATTGGAGTTAGGTGTGGTGGCGCTTCAGGGACTCGAACCCCGGACACCCGGATTATGATTCCGGTGCTCTAACCAGCTGAGCTAAAGCGCCTTACGAACTGGCGCGAAAGGTAGAAAATTTAGCTCAATTGTCAAATATAAATTTTAATTATTTTTTCTGACATAACATCCCTAAATTGGTGGTTGTTAAAAAACGAAAGGGTAAGCGATCCAAGATAGGGTCTAACATGACCAGTAGTCCAATCAAAAACCGGTGTCTATCAAAAAAAGGGCTGCCAAATATCATGGGACCCCGTACTTTTTTCACCACTGGCATCCCAATACCTTCAAACCAATCACGCCAAACAGGAAATGGGTGTACAGAGACATGCCCAAACCCCACTTCGGCATCCAAAGCGGGTGCTGACACCTCATCTTGCCCCTTCCAATAAAACTTTTTAAAAGCCCCTAAGCTTATTTTATCTAAAAAATAACCGAACATTTCAGGTAAATTGCGAGGATTGGGTGTGGTCACCATGGCATAACCCTTGGGTTTCAACACCCTTTGCATTTCTTGCAATGCAGGCAATGGATTGGGTAAATGTTCCACCACTTCAGATGATATCAGAATATCAATACTATGATCGGCAAAAGGAAGCTTGAAAATATCACCCGACATAAAGTGAATATTATCCACCTTACGTACTTCTGCTCGATATTGACTACGGCTTGCACCCATCGCCGCTTCACGTTGATTCAAATCCAAACCAAACCATTGCACTTGTTTGAAATCTGCACACACATCATACACATCAAAGATGTTTGTCCCAGGTCCACAACCCAAATCAACTATTTTTATGACATGATGATCTTCACATTTCTGGAGCAATATTTTGACTGTTTTTGCCAACATGATTTGGCGCAACTTCCAAAAATAAAAAATATGCGTCCAAGAACGTGCAAAAAACTTTTCTGTTTGCGACCAATCCTGTTCTTTCGACATCACCTCTCCTTCACCCAGCCGCGCAAAAAACCCCACGCATAACATATTTCACATAACACCCACAGCCATTTACCTTGCAACAAACTTTTCAACATATTCAATGGAAAGCGAAGAACGCGCTTCCACAACGGCACACGCAGGGTGAAATCACCATGCTTAGCAGGTGTTTCAATCACCCATTCAGGCGAATGGATATTCGCATAAGCTGCCTGATAACCATTGCGCTTCATTTGCCCCAATAGTCCACCCCACGTTTTGGGAGGTAAATGATGATAAATAATATCAGGCAAGACCACCACACGTGTACCCGCCTCACGAAATACCTGTCTTAAATAAGGATCAAGTCCGCGTGGAATCACTTCATTTTCACCGCCCACTTGACGAAATAAATCAGCACGCATGATGAGGCAAGGATGCTCTGCCAAATCTGAATCCATAATTTTTTTCACAGGCTGCCAACTGCGCCTTGGTACTTGTGTCATCACCCGTTTGACAAACGGCGTTGCCCAATCGGGAACCGTATTGTTACCCCCAGCCATACCAATATCAGCATATTGATCCATTGCAGCTATCATTTTTGTAAAAGTTTGGGCATCAGGCAATGACGAATCATCATCAACCGTCAGCAAATATTTACCCTTTGCCATGGCTGCACAGATATTGATGCCACGCCCTTGGCGTTTGTCGCCTTTAAGCACAATGAGTTCAAAAGACTGCATACCTTGCTGGGTTAAAGCGTCCATCAGCTTAATGAAGTAGCCACCCCTATCGGCATCGGCAGTGGGAATGATGACGGAAAGCAAAGGCGTTTCACTGCTTGCTTTCACATGCCAGCATACACCTGTTGGATTCTCATCATTGCGATAGCGCACCCAATCACGTGTTAAATTAGGAGGAAACCAGTCTGCTTGTGTAAATAATTCTCTAAAATTACGCGTCATAATAATGCCTATACCAGTCCACAAAATTTCTAATGCCATCTTGCAATGGAGTATCAGGTTTAAAATCCACATCGATCATCAAATCTTGTACGTCGGCATAAGTTGTAGGTGCATCACCTGCTTGCATGGGTAAATAGTTCTTTTCTGATTTTTTTCCTAAGGCTGATTCAATCGATTCAATAAAATTCATTAATGTTTCGGGTGAATGATTACCAATATTTTGACATCCTCCCCGCCCTAAAGGGCGAGGATTCCTTGCGCCGTTAAGCTGCAAGAGGTTCTTGCTTCATCGTGGTTGCTATTGCATCCACTCCACAAGCAAACACGGCATGTCCTGCCGCTAAGATGTTCAGTGCTGCGTTGTGGTCTGCGTTGGCAGAATGTCCACACTGTTGGCACAAAAACTTCGATTGAGATACACGGTTGGCTTTTTCTGTATGTTGGCACTTGCTGCATCGTTG
>NVWS02000073.1 GCA_002746295.2 Zetaproteobacteria bacterium | reverse complement strand
ACTTCGTGAATCGCTTCAACAGCTGCGGGTACAGAAGAAGCGATGGCAATGGCTTGCGCTACAGGCTCAGGGCTAGATGGAATATCTGCGGTTGCGGTTGTTTCCAATACAGGTGCTTCACCTGCACTTTCAGGCATATAATCAGCCGCAACGTCTTCATCATCTTCAGCAATAACAGCAATGGCTTCACCCACAGCAATCAAAGCGCCTTCAGCGGCAATGATTTTGTGTAGCGTACCTTCTTCAATCACCTCTACTTCCATCGTGGCTTTGTCGGTCTCAATCTCAACCAATACTTCACCCGATTCCAGTGTGTCACCTTCTTTTTTCACCCAACGCGCAATTTTTCCTTCGGTCATGGTTGGTGATAATTGGGTCATAAATACATCAATCGGCATGGCTTACCTCAATCTTTAAAACCACGAAGACACGAAGACACGAAGATGATTACAAGCTCCGCGCCTCCGCGCCTCTGCGGTAAATTTTTTTTCTTTATCAGACTAAGCGCGGTTACACGTCACGCGAGCAGCTTCCACAATGTCTGCAACAGATGGCAAAGCATGGTTTTCTAAATTTGCAGCATAAGGCATGGGTACATCTTTACCTGTCACACGTGCTACAGGTGCATCCAAATCATCAAAACCTTTTTCCATGATACGGGCAGAAATCTCTGCGCCAATACCTGCAAAACGCCAGCCTTCCTCAATCACAACTGCGCGATTGGTTTTGGCAACCGATGCAAGAATGGTTGCTTCATCCAGTGGGCGAATGGTGCGTGGGTCAACGACTTCTGCATCAATACCCATTTTTGCCAATTCTTCAGCAGCAGCCAAAGCATAACCTGTCATACGAGAATGAGCGACAAGGGTAATATCCTTACCCACACGCTTGATATCAGCCTTGCCCAAAGGAATGATATATTCACCCTCTGGCACTTCAGCAATATCACCGTAGTTAATTTCATTTTCAATAAAAATAACCGTATCATTATCGCGAATGGAGGCAGCCAACAGTCCTTTGGCATCAGCTGGGTTCGATGGCATCACCACTTTCAAACCAGGTATATTGGCATACCAATTTTCAAAGGCTTGGGAATGCTGTGAGCTTACGCGAGCCGCAGCACCACCCGCACCACGAAAAACCATGGGGCAGTTATATTGACCTGCTGTCATGTATTTCATTTTTGCTGCCGCATTGACAATTTGATCTGCTGCCAAAATGGCAAAATTCCAAGTCATAAATTCAATAATAGGGCGTAAACCTGCCATGGCAGCACCCACACCCAAACCAGCAAACCCGAGTTCGGTAATCGGCGTGTCAATCACGCGCTTAGGGCCAAATTTATCCAACATGCCTTGAGATACTTTGTATGCACCATTGTATTCAGCAACTTCTTCACCCATGAGGAAGACGCGATCATCACGTTCCATTTCGTTGCACATTGCTTGATTCAGTGCTTCACGGTATGTAATTTTAGCCATGGTTTTAACCTACCTGCCTTGGATATGGATATGCATTGGGAATTTCATCGGTCAGAATATCATCCCAAAGCACGGAAAGATCAGGTTCAGGTTGTGCTTCTGCCGCCTTCGCCACTGCCACAATTTCTTTTTTAATATCTTTATCTTTTTGTTTGAATTCAGCTTCGGTCGCCAGACCTGCTTCAATCATTTGTTTTTGTAAGCGTGCAATCGGATCTCGTCCTGTACGCCATTCATCAACCTCATCACGGGTACGATAAGTCGCAGGATCTGACATGGAGTGACCACGATAACGATAGGTCATCATTTCTACGATAATGGGACCTTGTCCAGAACGTGCATGTTCAATGGCTTCACCCATTTTACGTTCAACTTCCAATACATCCATACCATCCACTTGAATACCTGGAACTTTGAAAGAAATACCGCGTTTATAAAGGTGGGTTTCGGCCGAAGCGCGGCTTAAAGATGTACCCATCGCATATTGATTGTTTTCAATCACAAACACTACAGGCAGTTTCCATAGTGCTGCCATATTAAAGGATTCATAGACTGCACCTTGATTCACACCGCCATCGCCCATAATGGTAATCGATACACGTTTATCATCACGGTATTGAGAGGCGAAAGCAAAACCCAAACCAATCGGCACTTGCTCACCCACAATGCCATTGCCGCCTGCAAAGTTTTTCTCCACATCAAACATGTGCATGGAGCCGCCTTTACCGCCGACCACACCGCCAGCACGCCCCAACAATTCCGCCATGACAGCCGTAGGATTTGTACCACGTGCAATGATATGACCATGGTCACGGTAACTTGTCATCATATAGTCTGTGGGTTCAGATGCTTCTTCCATGCCCACACAAACGGCTTCCTGACCATTGCATAAATGACAAAAACCACCAATTTTCTTCAAGCCATACATTTGCCCAGCTTTTTCTTCAAAACGGCGAATATACAACATCATACCATGCATGGCATGCAAGCGTTCAGCGCTATAAAAGCGACCTTCTTGCGTCAATCCAACCGCTTGTTCTTGTGTTTTTGTACCCGTCATGTATCCCCCAAAAGGTTAAAGTGTGCAACAAGTATTTCGTTTCTTTTGACTGTATTTATCAACCAACCCACAGTCATTCATCATCAAAAATGAGAGCGCATCATGCCCTCGCCTTAGTTTTCGAGCAAGTTAACGCGCCAAAATATCAGTCAACACCTGTAAGTTTTCTTTATATGGCTCCGCCGCACCCATAGAGCTGGCATACATCGGTTTCCGCACCTGAGCTTGACTTGCTGTTATCGTAACATTCTTAGATTTTTGAAATTGAAAGCACGCATCATCCGATTCCAAATGACATGCACTCAATAATTTTAACGTCTCAATCTCTTGGTGCTGCACCATTTCTTCATAATGAAGTTCATACATCACACCTTCGGGTAAAATGTCAGCCCAATGTTTCATCAAGTGGTTATACGCACGATAATAATAACCCAGTTGCCCGAGGTGAAACCCATACGCGTAAACAGGGCTGAGCAAATTATTTTTATAAATCGACCAGCATGTATCCAAAGCATCTCGCTTCACATGTATCACTTTTGCATGCGGTAATGCCTGATGAATAGCGCCAACAAAACGCGTGTTGGTCAGCGTTTTATCGACCACATAACGGGCATCAGGATGCACCTCACGCACTTTTTTCAGATAAAGTGAGCCAAGTTCTTGCCATTGCTGCGAAGAACATGCCTGCATTTTTTCCAATGTTAATGGGTCTTTAGGGTCGCTCAGCTCTGCCACTGCCGCTTCAAAGAAGTTAGATTCACCCACACTTTCAACATTGGGGTGAGAAGCTAAAATTTGCTCGACCATCGTCGAGCCACAACGCGGCATACCGATGATAAAAATAGGTGTATCATCTTCGAGTCCACTGGTCGTTTGCACCTGTTGCTCCATGGTTAATGAGACAATGGCATGCAAGTGAGCAATTTCAGCATCATGATCATAAGAAAGATTCTGATAGCGAATATCATTGGCTTTTTCTATGTATTCAAAGGCTCGCTGATGCTCAGATAAATCATCCATTATTTTACCTAACGTAAAACTTAAATGCATATAAGCCGCTGAACCTTTGGGCATCGACTGCCGATATTTTTGAAGTTGCTCAATCAATACGTCATCATCATGAGAGAAGGTTTTAACAGTTGCCAACATCGGATAGACCAAATCCAAATCTGGGTTTAAGGCAATACACTGCAATGCCTCACGTTCAACTGCAACAAAATCACCCCGTTGCAACGCTAACTGCACCAGTCCTAAATGCGCTTCAATATCATTAGGGTTCAGAGCAAGCATCGCTTGTAAATATTGTTCTGATTCTTCCCAACGGTTCAATCGAAAGGAAGCACGAAACAACCCTATCGTGACATGATTGGATTGAGGGTAAGCTTGGTGAAGTTTTTTGAATATTTCATACGCTTGAAGTTCTTGATTAAGCAGCAATAAACACTCGGCTTCACCGACCCGTGCCGTTAAGTCATCAGCTTTCAACTGTTGCGCTTTTTGAAAGCATGATAAGGCATTTTGAGTCACACTTTGTTGTAAATAGAGTTTCCCTAAATTTAATTGAAAACCTATATTTTCAGGTTCAGCATTCACTGCGCTGGCAAAATAATGTTCTGCGCCTTGCATATCGCCCGATTGCACCGCCACAATACCTCGCACATTCGCGGTTTCAGGATTATTGGGTTCCCAAGCTTCAATTTGCATACACAATTGTCCACAAAGATCCCATTTTTTTTCCTGAAAAGCTTGCTGCATTTGAACCACCAAAGCATCGACTTTTCGCTGGGCATTGCTTGATAGTTGTTTAGACATGAGCAGCCACCAATTTCAGCCAAAATTTTGCGATCGTTGCACTTAAGGCGCTATCAACAGCTTGCAACAACTGAATCAATTCGTCCTGATAATCACTTGGAATATGGTAAATAGCACCCGATGTCTCCCAAACACCGCCAGTATCCATCATGCGCAATGCAACAACATCACCCACATCAAACATTCGGCTTCCCATCGCATCAGGAACTTCAAACCCTTCTTGCGTCAAAACATCTGCAACCTCGAAACTTTGACCCGCAGTCGATGTTGTCACACGATAAAGGCGCAGCGGACGTTGAGACAACTGCTTAAGATATGTCTGTTGTGGCGCATTCAAGCCAAGCTCTGCTTGCGCCAACACCAATTGAAGCGGCGTCGCTTCGCTTTCTTCATCAGAAAAACGCCCCTCAGCAAGCAAAAGCTCCAACACATTCACATCATGAATCGCACGAATTTGAGGATCAGCAGTCGCAATGCCTTGGCGTTCGACATCCGACATGCCCGTGAACCAAGCCTGCTCAACCCATTGGTCAATCTGAGGGCGATAGTTTTGATTTAACCAAACCAAAGCTTGCTGCACACCTTCACGATGATCATAACGCCGATTGCTTTCATCTTTCGCTTTAAGCATACAACACTTCTTATATTTTTGACCGCTACCACATGGGCAAGATACATTACGTTGAACTTTTTGACTCACGGAAACTCCCCAGTATGTCCCTGAAAATAAGCTCGCAACCATAGCTAAGATTTATACATTGCCAATATATCATTAAAAGATAATGTAATAATATCTTGCACAGCAGGGCTTCCTCCATAGTCTGCCGCCAATCATGCTGACAACTTTCAAACACCTTTGGACAAACATCATCTTGGCTTTTATGCTGCCTTATATAGCAAGCGCTACCGAGGATAAATCTTATGACTTCGGTATCGAAGGTATGCGCAGTCAAAATTACAGCGTTGGCATTTTGATTTTCTTATTTATTTCGATGGCTGTTTTTGTCGGCGTGATTCGACTGTTCTATCAACATACCGATATGTCAAAAGTCAAAACAGGTGAAAAAGTATTGATGGGAATGATTGTGCTCGGGGTGGTCGTTGCTGGTATTTTTGCAGTTGTTCAACTGCTTGATGGTTATTTGTTTTAATCATTAAAAAGTTAAAAAGGAGTCTATAATGAATATGAATGAATGGGGTGATGGCTGGACTATCTATATCTGGCTGGTCAGTGGTGTGTCTATTTTAATTGCCGTGGTTTTCGGCTTACGCTGGGCAGCAAAAAACGAACAATTTGATGAAGACATTAAATACTTGGTATTTGATGACAACGATAAAGACAAAATGGATCCTGAAGAGTTTAAAAATTATCAAGCGGCAACCAAACGCCAAGAAGCTCGCCGCATTGAAGCCTTAAAAGAACAAGCAGCTTTAAAAGAAAAAGCCCGCTAAACGATGCGTTCTGGGGATAAACTTATTGTAGGTTTGGTGGGGCTTGTCTTGGTCGCTGCGATTGGCAATGGTATTTATACCGCAAATCATCCACTTGAAGATAAAGGGATTCCTTTTTATTCAACCCTTTCTGAAATAGAGCAGGTGAAAGGGGCTGATTTGTATCGTGATTTAAGCTGCCGCAACTGTCATACCATTTGGGCGGTAAAAAATATTATGGAAACCATCCCCGCTCCCAGTTTGGATGGCATTGGTTCTTTACGCAGTGAGACATGGCTTTACGATTATTTTTCAGCCAAAGACCCTCAAAGCATCCTGCCCACGCGCTTGAAAAAGAAGTATGCACAACCTTCTTATGCTTCTCTACCTGAAGAAAAACGTCGTTTACTCGCCAAATATTTTGCCAGCTTGAAGGTCAAAGATTGGTATCTACAAGAAACCAAAGCAGCGGAGTATAAGAAACTTACTGGAAAAATTTATTCGCAAGATCAAGCACAGGCGCAATAACCATGACTTCAGAGACTAAACCAAAGAATATCGCACTTCAAAAACATTGGGCACCTGCATGGCAGCGTTTCTTTGTTGCTTTTTTTGCTACCACCGTTGTTTTTGATTTAGGACATCGCGTTCTTGATGTTCAAATCGAGTTATTTTGGGGCATTGCAGGCTATAATTTCGCATGGGTTTTGGCGATGTATGCCTTACCTTTTCTTGCTGGTATTGTATTTAGTCTCATCTATGGCTGGGGTGGGAAATTATTGGCTCATTTACCGCCTATTTTTGTTTTAGGTATTGATTATTACATGCGCGTACAAACGGGTGCCCCCGAAGGCGCTCAAATTATCCCTCTGATGTGGTGGGGATTTTTCCTTATTCTCAACATGGAATTTTGTGCTGTGGGCGGTTTTATTGGTGAGTTACTTTTAAAATACCGTTATGGTACTTTGGATATGCCTGGCACAGCCGATTATGCGCCCGCTGATTCCGAACGCTTACCCGATCATCGAAAGGAATAACATCCGTATGGCTCGTCAACCGATCTCAAAAAAAGAACTTAAACGTCGTAAAAAAATTGCCATGGCAGTGTTTTTAACCTGTATTACGGGTGCCATGATTGGCGGTTCCATTCATGTCATGGAGCTTGGCTCCATGCGCATGGATGAAATGCGCGCAAAAATCAGTTACGATCCTACCGACATCAGTCAACATGTGCGTGCCGCAGGTGAAGACATTCTCATACAGGCTAAAAGCGAAGCCCGCGTGGATGAACATGTCTTTTATACCGCATCATCCGTTAAGGCATTGCTTACACCCGAAATATGGCATGAGCTTGGAAGTGTCATCGAGGTTCCTGCTGGTGATTTCACCATGGGTACTGATGCATCGCGTGCCAACAATGAAGATAAGCCTGAACATACGGTTGATGTACCAAAATTTTGGATCGATAAATACCCTGTCACCCAAGCTCAATATGCTCAATTTGTTATATCCCGACACTATCGCCCCCCCCTAAACTGGAGCGATGGAGAAATTCCTAAAGGTCTCAATGACCACCCCGTTACCCTTGTCTCTTGGTACAATGCCCGTGATTACTGTGCTTGGGCAGGCAAACGTTTACCCGATGAAGCTGAATGGGAAAAGGCAGCACGCAGCACGGATGCACGACGTTGGCCTTGGGGCGACAAAATGGATGTCAGCCGTTTAAACACCTATTATCAAATTGGACATACCACCCCTGTCACCAAGTATGAACATGGTGCCAGTGCCTATGGCGTGATGGATATGGCAGGCAATGTTTCTGAATGGACATTTAATGCCTTATCCAAATATCCTGATGCCACATTGCACACCAAACTGTCACCTGTTCAAGATCAATTTAAAGGTGTTGGACAAGAAAGTGTCGAAGGCATTGTTAAACGTGTGATGCGCGGCGGTTCTTGGAAGGGAGATCCTTTTTCAACAGTGAGCTATCATCGCAACTACTCTTTGCCCAATATGGCATCTGATTTTTATGGTTTCCGCTGTGCATCAAGTAAGCCACACCATGAGGTTCAACCATGAATATACTATCTAAAATTACATTAACTTTGGTGAGCTTATGCTGGGCAATCCCTGCATCAGCCATCGATAGTTATCGCTATATGCATGTGAATATTGAAACACCATGGGCTATTTTCGTATTCCTATTTGGTCTGGTTTTTGCGCCCATGATTTTAGCTGTCATACTTTATTGGCGTTATGCAATGAAGAAAGATGAGGAAGAGGACGACCATGATCGTTCTTAAATATTTATTTATATGCTTTATGATGCTGCTTCCGCTTGGTGCCAATGCAGCCTCCTCAAACAAAGATGCCATGAGCCCTCAAACGACTGAAATTATCGAACAATTCAACCAAGATGTTACAATCGCTCCAGAACGTGCCATCAGCACCGAGCGCAAACATCAAATTTTATTTTTGATGGGTGGCGCACTACTCTTACTCATCTTTCTTGCCGCAGGTTTTGGCATTGCCATGGGAATCTTTGGTAAAGATGTCTTTATTTGGCACGTTCTTTCAGCGGGCTTAGCCACCACGCTAGCCATTGCGCATGGGGTGGTTGCATTTGTATGGTTTTACCCCAAGTAGTTAGCCCATACATGACTTATATCGGACGCAACACTATCCTGCGCCCGACTTTCAATATTGAAGTATAATTTATCAAGGAGATAAGAATGTCTTTAAATGTTTATTATGATAAAGATGCGGATCTTTCCATCATCAAAAACAAAAAAGTAGCGATTATTGGCTATGGTTCACAAGGTCACGCCCATGCCACCAACCTGAATGATTCAGGTGTTGACGTGGTGGTTGGTCTTCGTACAAACTCTTCATCCGTTGCTAAAGCCAAAGCGCATGGCTTGAAAGTAAGCAATGTTGCTGAGGCTGTTGCTTCTGCTGATGTGGTCATGATTCTTACACCTGATGAATTTCAATCGGTTTTGTACAAAGAAGAAATTGAACCCAACATCAAACAAGGTGCTACTTTGGCATTCGCACACGGTTTCGCAGTGCATTACAATCAAGTGAATGCTCGCGAGGACTTGAATGTGGTGATGATTGCACCGAAAGCACCAGGGCATACTGTTCGTTCCGAATTTGTTCGTGGCGGCGGCATTCCTGATTTAATCGCCATTCACCAAGATGCTACAGGTGATGCCAAAGCGATTTGCTTGTCTTACGCATCGGCCATTGGCGGTGGTCGTACGGGTATCATCGAAACCACATTTAAAGATGAAACTGAAACCGATTTGTTTGGTGAACAAGCTGTACTTTGTGGTGGCGCAGTTGAACTTGTCAAAGCGGGCTTTGAAACATTAACTGAAGCAGGTTATGCACCAGAAATGGCATATTTCGAGTGCCTACATGAATTGAAATTGATTGTTGATTTGATGTATGAAGGTGGCATTGCCAACATGAATTACTCCATCTCCAACAATGCTGAATATGGTGAATATGTCACAGGTCCTAAAATCATCAATGATGAGTCGCGTAAAGCCATGAAAGAGGCTTTGGCAAACATTCAAAGTGGTGAGTATGCCAAACAGTTCATCCTTGAAGGTCAAACCAACTACGCTTCCATGACTGCTGCTCGCCGTAACAATGCAGCCCATCCCATTGAAGTCACGGGGGAGAAACTTCGCGCCATGATGCCTTGGATTAACAAAATCGTAGATCAATCCAAAAATTAAATCGCTTCCCTTTGGATATTGATGATGTAAAAAAAGCCGCTTTTCTTTGGAAAGGCGGCTTTTTTATGGTTTAAAGCACCTGCTGAATCACTGCTGTACGCATTTAGCATGAGAATTCAGCATCATGGTTGTGATTTACTCCCAACGTCACCCTTGAGCTCTTGTATCTAGGCTCTATAGTAAATACTAGCCCCCCAATAAACACAGTCAAAAATAACACCTATTTTGAGGCAAGCCTGAATTCAAGTGAATAAGGTGAGTGTATACAGAAGAACAAGCTTCAAAAAAACATTTGACGGATACATAAGGCGACGCTAAAATTCGCGCCGTTCGCGGGTATAGCTCAGTTGGTAGAGCGCAACCTTGCCAAGGTTGAGGTCACCGGTTCGAGCCCGGTTACCCGCTCCAAATCAAAAGGGGTCTATTCATTTAGATCCCTTTTTTTAGATTCAAAGTTTGTTTTAAGGCAGGGTGGCTCAGTGGCTACGGCGGAGGACTGCAAATCCTTTATTCGCGAGTTCGATTCTCGCCCCTGCCTCCAATTATTGATAATACCAGTGTTAGACTTGCCCGGATGGTGAAACTGGTAGACACAAGGGACTTAAAATCCCTCGATCATTACGATCGTGCCGGTTCGACTCCGGCTCCGGGCACCATATTATAGCTTTAAGAAGCATTCTATATAGTCCGCAAGCCTAGTGTTTGCGGACTTTTTTTGTCTATAGCAGTTTAATAGCCCCCCGACACAAGCACTCGGGGGTGACGATTGCGATGATGAACGAAAGGATCCTTCCATGCTTAAAGCACTATATTAACCTGACACGCCCAAAATCATAAGCCATCAACATTGCTTAGCAGCCTGTCGGACTTCACTAGAAAATCACCCGCTGGAAAACCCACATAAAAAATAGATCCCACATCAATACGTGACTCACACCACACTTTACCACCATGCGCTTGCACCCAAGCCCTAAGCAGTGCCAAGCCCATACCCTTTCTCCCCGTCAGCGAAAAAAATGGCTGAAAAACATATTTCAAATCACTTTCACCCATACCACCACCACTATCCCGCACAAGCAAAACATCCAAGCCACTTCGTCTTTCCAGTTCAAAGGTCAGGCAACCCTCCCCACCATCCATCGCTTGAAAGGCATTCTCCATCAACACCGCCAACATCTTTCCTAGCCATAAAGGATCTGCCCAGATGCTTCCTGATACCTGCATTGAAACCGACACATGTTCAGTGATACCATACTGGGTCTGATAACGATTCAGCTCACGTTTCAATAGAGATAAAATATCGACCTGTTCACAGACCACCTCATCAAACATCGCATTGCATACGCTGTTAATGCCATGAACCAAGCCATTCATACGTGCAAGCACTTCACCCATCATCGCTAAATTATCATGCATATCTTCTTGTTTGGAAGCAGCAAAGGTCGCAATATCACAACAAGCATGTATTTCACGTAGAAGTGCCTCCATGTTCACCAGCGGATTGCGCAAATCATGTGAAAACACATGCATCAACTGCTGAATATCTTCCTTCGATACATTAAATTTTGGAGAAGATTCTATTACGCTCATATCATTACCCCTCTTGTTTCATTGAAAATGCCAACGCATCCAATAAAGATGTGGGCTTAATGCGAGGCGAGAGAACCCACACTGGTATGCGAAATAATATTTTCATCATTAACATAGACCAATTTAGGTGCGTATCTATGAGCTTCTTGGCTGGATAACTGCCCATAAGTACAAATAATTAACAGATCACCAGCCTTGGCTTTATGGGCTGCTGCACCATTCACACCAATGGTTTTTGAATTTCGAGGAGCGGAAATCGCATAGGTTGTAAAACGTTCACCATTGCTCACGTTATAAATATGCAGTTGTTCAAATGCCAAAATATTTGCAGCATCCATCAAATCCTGATCAATGGCACACGAGCCTTCATAATCCAATTCAGCATGACTCACGGTTACACGGTGAATTTTAGATTTTAATAAGGTAATATTCATGCAACATTCTCCAAAATTTTCAATAAAGGCATATTATCAATCAGGCGCGTTTTTCCAATGGTCGCAGCCACAAATATCCGATCCCCCAATGCTGGCATATCCTTGGATAACCGTAAGCTGTGTTCATGGCGAATTTCAAGGTAATCAAGCTCAATATCGGCTGCTTGCAAGTATGCCAAACCCATAGCAAGAATGTATTGCTTGCTCTCGCCTTGTGCAGCAAGAGCTTGCATTTTTTGTAATATTTGTGAAAGAAACAAAGCTTTTTCACGTTCCAAGTCAGTCAAATAACGGTTTCGGCTGCTCATCGCCAAACCATCGTCTTCACGAATCAATGCGCTACCAACCACAGTGATAGGCATATGTAAATCAGCCACCATACGCCGTAAAATAGTCAATTGCTGCCAATCTTTTTCACCAAATATAGCAAGATTTGGCTGTACGATATTAAACAACATGTTCACCACTGTCACCACGCCATCAAAATGCCCCACCCGCGATGCACCACATAAAACAGCATCCATCTCATGCACATGTAAACCAATGTTCACACCATCATCAGCATAAAGATTTGCAGGATGAAACAATACATCCACACCTTCTGCCTCACATATCGTCACATCTTCTTCAAAGGTTCTTGGGTACTGCTCAAAATCTTCGCCCTCACCAAATTGCATAGGGTTCACATAAAGACTGACCACCACCACATCAGCCAAGCGTTTGGCTTTTCGAATCAAACTCACATGCCCTGCATGCAAACATCCCATGGTTGGCACAAGTGCAATGGAATCTTGACGACATTCACTCAAATATTGGCGCAAGGCTTGAACCTTTTCAATTACTTGCATGGCACGCCTCGTTTCCGCACATCGTTTGCCCATGTTTCAATGGCATGAATCATATCTTGGCGTAAATTTGCGTAGGCAGGCGCAAAGGGCGGGTTGGATGCGTTCAAACCCAACACATCATGCCAAACCAACACCTGTGCATCACAGCCTTGCCCTGCACCAATGCCCACCGTTGGAATCTCAAGTTGTTGGGTAATCTCATTCGCCAATGCTTCTGGCATACATTCCAACACCACTGCCACCGCACCGGCATCGCTAACAGATGCTGCATCCTTCAATAAGCGTTCGGCTGCTTGCTCATTGAGTCCCTGTTTCTTAAAACCACCAAGTTTTTTCACCGATTGTGGCGTTAAACCAATATGTGCGACCACTGCCACCCCACGTTCACTTAAAAAGCGAATCGTCTCGGCCATGGCCTGACCGCCTTCGATTTTCACCGCATCGCAGCCTGTTGCCTGCAATACCTTGGCTGAAGATGCAAAGGCTTGCTCTGGCGATTGTTGATAACTACCAAAAGGCAAATCGCAGACCACCCAAGCATGTTGACGACCTCGCACCACCGCTGAAGCATGGTGAATCATGTGTTCAAGGGTGACGGGGATGGTGGAATCAAAACCCAAGGACACCATGCCCAAAGAATCGCCCACCAAAATCACATCCACGCCCGCTGCCTCTGCAAGCATGGCAGTATGGGCATCATAAGCCGTGAGCCAGACTTGGGGGCATTCGTGTTGCTTTGTCGGCAATGAAGCTTGCCGATATTGTTTTGTTTGTTTGTTATGCATAAACCTTTCCGCTTCAGTCTGTTTCCAGTACCGTCTTTCAGGATGTGCGCAGTTTAACTTTTCGTTTCCAAATGTGCCACCCGAACAGGTGCAGGTGGATGGGAATCATGCCATGCTGAATACCAATCATCCGGCGTTAATGTCGCCGCATTGTCATCATACATTTTCACCAAGGCCGAAATCAAATCTTCGGCTTGGGCATGTTCCTTGGCATAATCATCGGCTTCAAATTCATGTTTGCGAGAATACATGCTCATCAATGGGGATAAGGCAAACGTAAACACTGGCATCACCAACATAAACAGCATCAGCAACATATAGTTGGATGGCACAGTCACACCCAAGCCCGCATAAAACCACATCTGTTGGGATAACCAGCCCAACAAGGCAAAACCAGCCAAAGACATGGAAAACATCAACAGCATACGTTTTTTCACATGGTTGCGCCTAAAATGCCCCAGTTCATGCGCCAATACCGCCAAGGTTTCATCCGTTGTCAGTTGTTTTAATAAGGTATCAAAAAATACAATACGTTTGGATTGACCAAAACCCGTAAAATACGCATTGCCATGACTGGAGCGTTTGGAACCGTCCATGACAAACAAGCCATTGCTTTCAAAACCACAGCGTTGCAACAAACCTTCAATGGCCGTTTTCAATTCACCATCGGGCATCGGTTCAAATTTATTAAACATAGGTGCGATAAAGGTGGGATATGCCCACATCATCAATATAGAAAAGCCTGTCCAAACAAGCCAAGCCCACAGCCACCAGACCCCCCCTGCGGAACCCATCAACCACAGCACAACCCAAATCAAAGGCGCGCCAATCACCAACATCAACGCCCCTTGCTTGAGCATATCCGATAACAATAAACCCATGGTCATTTTATTGAAGCCAAAACGCTGCTCCACTGAAAATGTGCTATAAAGAGAAAATGGAAGCTCTAGCAAACTGGAAATCACAGCAAACACCAGCAAAAATAGCACGCCTGTATTCAAGCCACTGAGTTGCCAAGAGCTTAACCATGTATCCAATGCATCCAAGCCGCCACCCAAAGTCCAAGCCAACAATAAGCTTAAACCATACAAACCACTCCAAATACCGAGTTTTATCTTGGCTAAGGTGTAGTCTGCAGCTTTTTGATGCGATGCCAAAGAAACCTGTGCCGCAAAACGTTCAGGAACACTGCCACGATGTGTCAGTACAGCCCGCATTTGTCGTTGATCAAGGTAAAAATCAATAGCGGTTGAAAATAGCAAAAGAAGTAAGAAAACAGAGGTGAAAAATAACATGTCGCCAACCTTAAACAGCCTGCCATCAAATGGTATTATTTTTACTGAATGAACCCTTATGCCTGAATTTAAATTATTATACATGAACATGTTCATGCGGCTCATACTCATTGTGGGTGCTTGTGAATATGCCATCATGTTGCTCTTTGATGTACTCCAAATTTCAAGCACCTTTCCAGCATCTGTCGAAGCCTTCTTGGATGCTTTTTGCCTTATTCTTATTTCATCACCCTTGATTTATATACTGATTATTCGCCCATTATTTCAAAAAAGCAAGGCATCACAACGAAAAATAGACATGTTATTTGCTGCATTGGATGGTGCGAGTAACTGTATCATGATTAGCAATAGCGACGCTGATGTGATCTATGTCAACCAAGCCTTCACCACTATAACTGGCTACGATGCACAGGATATTCTCGGTAAAAATCCGCGCATACTTCAATCTGACAAGCAAGATCAACAATTTTATAAAATGATGTGGCATAGCATTCATACGGTGGGAGAATGGCAGGGTGAGTTATCGAACCGTCGTAAAGATGGCAGCGAATACCTTGAATCATTGCACATCAAAGCCGTCCATACAAAATATGCCAATGAGCCTTATTATATTGGTATCATTACCGACATTACCCTCAAAAAACAACATGAAACATTGCTTGCCCATACTGAGAAGATGGCTTCCATTGGCACCTTGGTCGGCGGCATTGCACATAATTTCAACAATTTATTATCAGGCATCATTGGTAATGCTTATTTGGCTCATGATGAAAAAAACCCAAGCAAAACCAATGAGCGTTTACGATTGATTGAGCGTATTTCATTCGATGCTTCTGAAATGGTAAAATCATTGCTTGTGTTTGCACGCAACCATGATCCCAAGAAAAAAAACATCGCCATTACCCCCGTTTTAAAACATGCCATTCAAACCGCAAAGTTTGGACTTCCTGATGACATTATTTTCACCGCAAACTTGCCCGATGGTGAACCCATGCTTTATTGCGATAGCGTCGAAATACAACAAATGATACTGAACCTTATATCCAATGCTCACGATGCCTTACCCGAACAAGGCGAACGAAGCATTCGCATCAATGTTCGACAAGCCCATTGCGAGCCGTGCCACGATCGTCAACAGTGTAATAACTGTAGCGCGCATGTGCTTAAAATATCGGTACAAGATTCAGGTAGTGGTATTTCAGACGACATTCTACCCCATATTTTCGATCCGTTTTTCAGCACCAAAGAGGTTGGTATGGGTACAGGTTTGGGCTTATCTACCACTTTCTCCACCATTCAAGCGCACGGTGGAAGCCTGCACACCCATAATTTAGAACCTCAAGGCTGTAGTTTTGAAGTCTGTTTACCGCTTTCTTTCACCGAAAACCCAAGTATCAGCGAAGTAAATCATGTCCAAACAGCAAAAAATAACGCCACCATTCTCATTGTCGATGATGAACCCATGGTTCGCAACACCTTGCAACAAGTGATGGGCAGCTTGGGCTACAAAACACTGCTTGCCAATCAAGGTCAGGAAGCCATTGACATCATGCAACAAAAGCATGTTGATTTGGTGATTACCGATGTTGTGATGCCTGTGCTGGATGGTGTTTCATCGGTCGCCATCATGCGTCAGATCCAGCCCAAGCTTCCCGTCATTTTCATTACGGGTTATGAGCAGAAATATGATAAAATCATTCAAAATATCCACACCCAACGCATTGCCAAGCCTTTTGACATCAAAATTTTAAGTCAAGAAGTCCATCTACTTTTGCAAGGCACATTGGAAAGTTAAACGACCATAGTCATTCAAGTATTAAAATCACCCCGTCATTCCCGAAATTTTTTATCGGGAATCTAATTGATAGACCCTCGATACAAGCACTCGAAGGTGACGATTTTTTTTTTGGGGGGGGGAGAAATGATAGTTCTATACTTGAATAACTGATGTTACGCACTCGGTCATCCTATGCTTCCACCTGCTCGTCATACCCGAAATATTTTATCGGGTATCTATCCATAGACCCTCGATACAAGCATTCGAGGGTGACGTGCTGACAGACTCGTGGATGAGCAGGGCGCATGACGACATATTTCAAGAAAATGCGTAACATCAGTTGAATAACTATATAGCAGTTATTTTGAACGGGATGATGAACGCCCTTGCCGCCCGCCGCGTCCACCTTGCTTGACCGCACTGGGGCGATGGTTGCGTGGTGAAGGATTGCCACCACGACCACCACGCCGTTGCTGCTGTTTGGCTCGCGCTTGGCGACCTTCTTCCTCTGCCACCGCATCATCTTCGGCACTCGGCACAAAGCCTTCCACCAACACCTGTGGGATATCCTGTTTAATCAAACGCTCAATACCCATCAACAACTTCTTATCATCTGCTGATACCAAGGAAACAGCTTGACCTTGATTGCCAGCACGACCTGTCCGACCAATACGATGCACGTAATCTTCAGAGACATTGGGGAGTTCAAAGTTCACCACATGCGGCAACTGATCAATATCCAAACCGCGTGCAGCAATGTCTGTTGCCACCAATACTTGGATTTTTTTAGCTTTAAAACCAGCCAATGCTTTGGTACGCGCACTTTGGCTTTTGTTACCATGGATGGCAGCAGCAGTGAAACCATCTTGCTCCAACTGCGTGGTCAAACGATTTGCACCATGCTTGGTCTTGGTAAAAACCAAAACTTGATCCCAACCGCCCGTTTTCATCAAGTGGGATAACAATGCACGTTTCTTCGCCTTACTCACAGGATGCACCACTTGGGTGACTTGATGCGAAGTTTGGTTGCGTGCCACTTCCACATACTTGGGTGAATGCAAGAAACCTGCGGCAAGTTTTTTAATTTCATCCGAGAATGTTGCTGAAAAAAGAAGGTTTTGGCGTGCTTTGGGCAACATTTTCAAGACCTTACGAATATCGTGAATAAAGCCCATATCCAACATGCGATCCGCTTCATCCAAGACAAAAAATTCGACCTTGGATAAATCGACTTCACGTTGATTTGCCAAGTCCAACAAGCGCCCCGGTGTTGCCACCAAAATATCCACACCACGGCGTAGCTTTTGAATTTGCGGATTGGCTCCAACACCACCAAACATCACCATCGAACGTAAGGGGAGATGTTGACCATACAATGCGACACTTTCAGCCACTTGCGCCGCCAATTCACGCGTTGGCGTTAACACCAAGGCACGAATCACCCGTTTACGCGCACGTTCGCTGTGTGTTTTTTGCATCAAATGAAGCATAGGGAGTGTAAAACCCGCTGTTTTTCCTGTACCTGTCTGCGCTCCAGCCAGTACATCATGCCCTTCAAGAATCACGGGGATTGATTGTTTCTGTACGGGTGTTGGGGTGGTATAGCCTTGATCTTCGACTGCGCGAAGTAACTCATTGGATAACCCAAGTTGTTGAAATGTCATGTATATATTTTTTCCATCGCACCGATTGAATCACAAAGCATCGGCGCAATTTTAGTTTGCCAATGATTTTCCACTGCATGTGAGGTGCGGTATGTTTTAGAAGTTTTCAGCCATCAGTGGGTGGCGAAGTTGGCGCAGGCTGCGTGCATTGCATGAAAGAACAAGTGTAAGCATTCGAAATTTCAGAATCAAACACATTACTACTTCAATGTTGCAATGCCTTGAGTCAAAGCTTGACTAATCATCATGGCTTGTTTGGGACGTAAAAAAGATAAAATTTTACCCACTTTTTTTTCATCCATTTTAGAAAACATTTTCACCACCGTGATCAATTCCATTTGTGAAATCACTGCGGCTGCTTTATCAGGCTTCATCGCAGCATAGACAGCCGTCAAACGTTTAATTTTTTTATTTTTAATTGCTTTTTCTTGTTCCAATAAATCTTGAATACTGCTTTCCAAATTTTCCAATTCCTTGATACGTTTTTTCACACGTTCATCGGCCTTATTCAGTGCATCCAGATGCTCATTCAATTGTTTTTCTTTGATCGCAATTTGCGCACGCGCCTGCTGTAAGGCTTTCATATCTTGGTTGGATGTGGCCGATTCTTCAGCAATAGGCATGGATGCGGCGGCTTCTGCCGATGGAATCCATAATTCCCCCCAGCCCATAGACTTACTATCATCACGTTGCCTTTCCACGCTTGTCAATGGTTCATCTTGCAAGCTCGCAACGGGCTGTTGTTTCTTCGATAAAGCTTGTGCTTCTGACAAGGAGAGTTTGGAAATATTTTGTTCCCATTGCACCCAGTGAGATGATACTTTCGCAACAACAAACACACTTAATAACACCAACATCATGGGTAAAATTCGACGGTTCATGAGTGTTTGACCTCTCTTGCATAACGGGCAGCAAAGACATCATCCATTTGCTGCTGAACACGGTGTTCTTGTTTACGCGCTTGCTGTTTTTCCACTTTATACTGCATTTTCTTATGTACATCAGATGTTTGATTGGCAGTGATCCAAGCTTTTCGCAATCTGACCTCTTGCTCTTTCAACGCATCCAAACCCTGCCTCAATTGCATCAAGCGTATATGTTGCTCTTGCATCGCATCACCCAACATCATCAACATCGAAGCTTGGGTGCGACCATGCAACAATTCATCACGCTCTTGCATCAATTGCTGGCGGTGTGCTTTTAACGCATCACACTTTTGTTCAATCAATATACGTTGCCGTTCCAACTCAGCCAACGATGTCTGAATCTTATCCCGCTCCTGTTCAGCCAAACGCGATAACACCTGATGCGGTGAAAGGCTCATTGTTTATAACACCGATGCAGGTTGAACCAATGCTGCCAACTGCTGCAAAGCCTCAAAGCGTTGACAAGATTCATCGGGCTGCTGCTGCAAAAATGCCCGAATCCGTGGCATGTGTTCAATCACTTGATCCAATTCAGGATTACTTCCTTGTTCATACGCACCCATCTGAATCATATCCTCCATGCGCTCATACAATGATAGTTCTTTACGCAAGGAGCGTGCCGCTGCCAACACTTCCGCATCACTCAATTGATTTTCCAAACGACTGATACTTCGTTGTAAATTGATCGCAGGATAATGACCTTGCTGTGCCAATTTCCGCTCCAGTACGGCATGACCATCCAAAATAGCCATCGAAGAATCCGCCACAGGATCTGCTGATAAATCATCACCTTCCACCAACACAGTATATAAGCCACTGATGTCACCCCGTTGCGGTGCCGATTTCAGACCTGGACCAGCCCGTTCTAAAAGCTCTGCCAAGGCAGTGAAACAAGAGGGTGTATATCCCTTACTCGCAGGCGGTTCACCCAACATCAAACCAATTTCACGTTGCGCTTGGGCAAAACGTGTTAAACTATCCATCATCAACAACACACGCTTCCCTTTATCCCGAAACCCTTCGGCAATGGTGGTTGCCAACAATGCTGCGCGCACACGCACCACGGGCGGCGTATCCGATGTTGCCACCACCACCACACTGCGTTGCAACGCTTCTTCACCCAGCGAAATATCCAAAAACTCTCGCACCTCACGCCCACGTTCGCCCACCAAGGCAATCACATTCACATCCGCATCGGAGTTTCTCGCCAACATCCCCAACAACATACTTTTACCCACACCTGCACCCGCAAACAACCCCAAACGTTGACCCCAACCCATCGGCAAACAGGCATCCATCATACGCACGCCCAACTGCATCGGACTTTCAATCGTATGGCGTTCGTAAGGATTCAAAGATGCACCATGTAGCGGGTAGGCACGCCCCGATGCAATCAAGGGTAAACCATCCATCGCTCCGCCTTGACCATCCAGAACACGCCCCATCAAACCTTCATCCACTTGAATCGAGGGCGCGGTCAAACGAGCCGACACCGCGTCACCAGGCGCAATCCCACGCGTGGTGCCAACAGGCATCAAAAGACTACGTTCATCTCGAAAGCCCACCACTTCGGCTTCCAAAACATGTCCTGCTGAACAATGAATATCACAACTATGTCCCACGCTTGCTGACAAACCTGTGGCTTCGAGCATCGGACCCAAAACTTTATGAACACGCCCACGCAAGGGGTAAGGTGGGGACTGAGCAAGTCTATCAAGAATTTGGCGACGCGATGTTTCATGCCACATCGACTGAGAAAATGCCGCGTTCACAGGCATGCTTTAAGCTGAAAATTGCTGACGCAAGAGATCAAAACTTTCACGCAAGGCTTGGTTAGGGTATACCAAAACATCTTGCTGGTTTGACATCAAGCGACAACTCCCTTCTTCCACATCTTGCTGCGCACGAATACGTGATTCAGACAAGCTAGTTTCAGGCAACAATGTTTCAAAACTCTGCACATCATTGGGGTGTACAAGCAATATAAGCCCCGATATATCAGGAAATTGGAAAGCAGCACGCTCCACCGCCTTCATCAACAAAGCATATTGCTGCTCACCCATATCACCCAACAATTGGGTGACCACAGCCTCTGAAATATCTAAAATGGCTTCACGACACATATAATCTAAGCTTGCCAGTTGCATCTCCGCTTGGCTCAACATTTGAGTCATTTGTTCCAAAGTTTGATCCGCACGTTTTTCACCCAATGCCATGCCCGATTTCTCACCCGCAGTATAAGCTTTATCATAAGCTTCACGCTCCACCATATCCGCGCGACTTTGCGCCTCTTGCAACATCCGATCCAATTCTTGCATCCGTTGTTGCTCGGCATTCATCACTGGCTGAATCTCATCCTCCTGTGGTATTGCAGGTGTTTTCTCCACGGGTTGAGGTTCAACACCAAATTGTAGAAAAGGTGCCGCTGTACCCCGTTGATAAAGACCATCATCTTTAATCGTAGGTAAACGCTCTAAAGACATCGCCGATCCTTCCTTATCCTTTCCTTATGCGTTTTGATAAGCTTAGAGCATATCATCGCCACCACCCAAGCTCACCGATCCATCTTCATCCAGCTTACGCACGGTTTGCAAAATATTTTGTTGGGCTTCCTCCACATCTGCCAGTTTCATAGGCCCCATGACTTGCATATCTTCGCGCATAATTTCCGATGCACGTTGCGACATATTGGCAAAGAAACTTTCCGCCAATTCATCAGGCGCGCCTTTCAATGCACGCACCAAATCATCCGATGAAATATGTTTCAAAATGGTTTGAATATCTTTGGCAGTCAATTCCAACAAATCCTCGAAAACCAACAATAATTTATCCACTTGTGAGTATAATTCTTGATCTTGTTCTTCCAAGCGTTCCAGAATCATCTTCGACACACTTTTATCCAAGGATTTCAGAATTTCCACTACACTGACCATGCCATCAAAGCTGATGCCCGTATCACCCGTCGCTTCTGCCAACTCTTTCTCTAACGTTTCTTCAATATCATTGACCAAATCTTGCGGTACTGTCTCAATTTTCGACATCCGCATGACCACTGACATCTGCATATCATCGGGTAAAATAGCAATCACATGACTTGCCACCGAGGTGTCCAAATTACCTAAAATCAACGCCACAGTTTGAGGGTGTTCATCTTCAATATACGTCGCAATCATGGAGGGTTTAATCCGAGATAATTTCTCCCAAACCGTCAACTTCCGAGGCTTACTAATATCACCAATAATCATATCAGCACGTTCTTTTTCCATAGCCAAGTTAAGCAGTGCCACGACATCTTTGCGTGATGAATGCATCATGGGATCATCGGATTCGTGTAAGTCCAAATATTCATCCAATACTTTACTCAAGGTGCTACTTTCAATTTTCCCCAAGTTTTCCATACGCCGTGCCAAGCGAATCATGGTTTTATCATCCATGTTTTGAACCAAGGGTGCTGCCACTTCAGGACCTAATGCAAACAATAAAATCGCCGCTTTATCATCACCTGTTAACTCTGTTCCATTTCGATTCATGAGGTGGTTCCAACCCATTCACGCAATACTTTTTCAGCCCGATCGGGCTCATTTCTCACAGCTAAACGTGCCTTATCAATTTGACTCATTTCTGCTGTTAAGGTCATACCATCCGCACCCATCGCACCAGCTTCTTCCAAGGCTGGTTTGAGTTCAGGGCTTAAACGCCGCGCCAAAGGACGCAACAAGAACCAAGCAATCAAGAAAAGAGCCAGCCCAGCCAAGGCATAGCGTCCCAGTTCAAAGTAAAATGCCTTATTTTCTTCAGCCTTCAAGGCATCTTCATCATCATGGTTGGAGAAATCCAACAGTGGCATACTTTGCAGTTCCACCGTATCACCACGATCTTCATCATAGCCGACCGCACGTTGCGCCAACAACCTCAAGCTTTTCAACTCTGCCTTGCTACGTGGCACAAAGGTTTTACTACCATCATCCGCTTCCTTGAATGTACCACCGACAATGATCGCCACAGACAAACGTTTGATATTACCAAATGGAATCACCTTATGTTCCGAGGTGGTGCTGATTTCATAATTGTTCACAACTTCACGTTTACTGGCGGTTTCACCCGCTGCTTGGGCTGGATTGGCTTGAGGGTTTTGCCCTGGTGTATTGGAAGCCACACCCGGTACACCCTGAGCCAAACCTTGCGTGGAGTTCCGTTTTTCTTCATTCGTTTTTTGACTGCGCAAGACCTGCTCATCAGGATTATAACGTTTGCTATTTTGCTCCACATATTCTCGCGTAATGGATGCAGAGATACGAACCACAGCTTGCCCTGCCCCCACCACTTGCTCCAACATGCTTTTCAAACGCAAGCCCAAACGTTTTTCCAAACCTGTTTGATAACTTTCGATACTTTGACCTTGCCCCATGCCATGTTGCTGATCTTTACTGGTCAACAAGTTACCCGATGAATCCACCACCGTTACATCTGCTTTATCCAGTTCAGGAATGCTTGATGCCACAAGATTTTGAATCGCAATCACATGGGCTGGCGACAAGTGCCTTCCCCCCATCATTTGCAACATCACCGATGCCGTTGCTTTGCGGTCACGCTCTGCAAAGGCAGAAGTCTTGGGCATCACCAAGTGAACACGGGCTGCTGTAATTTGAGGTAAGACCTCAATCGTACGTGCTAACTCACCTTGCAAGGCACGTTGTAAATTAATTTTTTGTGTAAAATCACTGACGCCAAACTCACTGGCACGGTCAAAGATCTCAAACCCTGTCCCCACACCTGGCATCATATCTTTACTGGCAAGTTTTAAGCGTGCCGTGTACACCTGTTCAGATGGCACCAACACAGTGCCTGCACCTTCCAGTTTATAAGGAATATGTTCTTGTTGCAATACCTCAACAATGGCTGCTGCATCTTTTTCACTCATGCCTGTATAAACAGGGCGATATGGTGTCTCCGATGACCACAGTACAAGGCTTAAAAAACCAGCCAACATCAATGCCCCTGCAACCAGCATCAACAAGCGCCGATTTTCCATCAATACCTGTTGAATTTTCATCGGTATGTTTGCATTGGCAACTGAATTTTGCGTGCCAGTGGCATCACCACCCATCGGCGGCATTGCTTGATTCAATGGTACATCAGCCATACATCTCTCCTAAACACATCATCAACCCCAACAAACAAGCCTAAATCTGCATACGCATCACTTCACGATAAGCATCCACCACTTTACCACGCGCAGCCATCAACAATTGAAACGACAAACCCGCTTTCTTCAATGCAATCATGGTTTCTGATGCACTGCCCACCCCATTCACGGCAAGGTTTTCAGCCGCTTTCCCCGCCATTTTACTGGTATGATTCACATCAGAAATATAGTGTTTAAGCATCGAGCCAAAATCACCATTTTGTGAAACTTTCTGAGACTTTTCAGGCTGCAACAAACTTGGGGTTGAAAGACCTTGAATATTCATATTAAAACTCCTTATCTATAGCCTACAATCAACGCAACAACTCGAGTGATTTCAAAAACATCCGCTTGGATGCTTCCATGACTGTCACATTGGATTCAAATCCACGTGCCGCCGAATTCATATCCACCATTTCTTTGACCGTGTTGACATTTGGCATTTTCACCATGCCACTGGCATCCGCATCGGGATGCGAAGGATCATAGACTTCACGAAAAGGACTTTGATCTTCAATCACCTTTAAAACATGCACCGATTGGAAACTCGCCTGATTTTTCATTGTACTCTGAAAAACAGAACCAAATGATGGCGCTTGACCCGATATTGGGATGGTCTGGAAAATCACCTGTCGACGACGGTAGGGGCCGCCCGCCTCTGTACGTGTGGATTCAGCATTGGCGATATTTTCAGCCACCACATCCAAACGCGCCCGTTGCGCTGCCATGCCAGCTGAACTGATGTTCATGGATGAAAAAAGTGTATTGGGCATTTAACGACTCCCTGCCTTGATGACATTTCCCATGCCTGTTAAACGACCCTTGATAATCTGCATATTCAATTCATGCATCATTTGATTTTCTGCCATTTGGGTCATTTCTTTGCGTGTATCCACCGTATTACCATCCATTCTTAAGGCACCAGTATCATGATGAAAGACACCACCAAACACACTGGATGATGGTGATATGTCCAAATGGCGCGGATTGGTTCGTGCTAGGTGACCTGTTGCCACACCACCTCTCTTTTCTGCGAAAAAATCGGCAAAGCTGCGTGTATCTGCTTTATAATTGGGCGTATCCGCATTGGCGATGTTGGAAGCATATACATTCTGTACCTGCTCTCTCGCCGCCATGGCTGATTCTAATCTTAAAAATCCTGCACCAAATAAGGTTTGAGGCATGCTTTCCTCCTGAGCTTCATCATTCTCGCGAGCATTTCGTCAAATTTATGACGGAAGTGATGCGAGAATTATTTTGAGCATCATTTATCATACTACAGCAAGGGGAGTGCCACTCTTATAATCATTTAATTTATTACGCAGTGTACGAATGCTAATGCCCAACAATTTGGCTGCTTCTGTACGGTTTCCCTGCACATGCTTTAATGTTTGCTCAATCAATGCACGTTCCATATCCCGAATCGTCATCCCAGCTTCCATATCCATAGCGGCAGAAACTTCCACATTCGATGTGGCTTGGGGTAGCCTAGAGAAACCCAAGTGTTCCGCATGCAAGACACCATCCAAACTCATCAAAAAGGCACGGTGCATACAATTTTCGAGTTCGCGAACATTGCCTGGCCAAGCATATTTCTGAAGACTTTGAAGCACGGCACGGGGTACTTTGGGCGAGGGTTTGTGATACATATCTGAAAATTTCAGTAAAAAATGATGCGCCAATGGCTCAATATCTATCAAACGATGACGTAAAGGTGGCAGTTGAATGGTCACCACATTCAAACGGTAAAATAAATCCTGACGAAATCCGCCATCGGCAACGGTTTGCTCAATGTTTCGATTGCTGGTTGCAATCACACGCACATCGACTTGCACAGGTTTACGAGCACCCAAGCGATCCACTTCACCTTCTTGCAACACGCGCAATAATTTTGCTTGTAAATGTAAGGGCATTTCAGTGATTTCATCCAACAAAATGGTGCCTTCATGGGCAATTTCAAATTTACCAGGGCGTGACTGTACTGCCCCTGTAAACGCACCCTTTTCATGCCCAAACAATTCAGATTCCAACATGCCATCGGGAATCGCTGCACAATTAATCGCAACAAAGGCACGGTCACGCCGATTGGAACATTGATGAATATAACGTGATAATCGTTCCTTACCTGTACCCGATTCTCCCACCACCAAAACGGAAGCTTGGCTGGGTGCAACCAAAGCCACTTGGTCTAGCAATCGCCGTGTTTCAATATCTTGTGTGATAAATAAATCACTGCCTTGTCGTTGCGTTTCAGCTTGCCGCGTGAGTTCCGCTTGATGACCCGCTTTACGGACATAAATGCCCATCACCTCATCGGGGCAAGGAAGCATGCGATAATCCATTGCACCCAATGCCATCACATCACTACCGCGTTCAGGATCACCCAGTCCAGCCAACACCACCACATTGGCTTGCGGTTGTTTTTCAAACAAACGACGCACCAACGCAACCACCATGATGCTATCCCACAGTAGAATCACCGCATTTTCTTCTGCTGGCCAATCTTCTTGACCCAACACAAAAATTTCTTGTTGTTGATATGAAGTGACCGCAGTATCAGGTAATAAACGCCCCAGTTGGACACGCATATCCGCATCCACATTCACAGGGAAATCAATCAAATAAACAGGTGATTGATTCATGGGCGTGCCTGCAAAATATCCCGTGCTTTACGGTCTGCCAACTCCATGGATGCCAATGAAGCATAAATGCCCGCATCTTTATTTTGTGTTAACATCTCTAGTTTGGATAAAGCCACAGCATCCTCCCCCGTCTTCAACTGACACATCGCAACATGATATTGCCAAGCTGCATCTTGTTTTTCTTTTTTTACGCGCTTATAACGCTCAAGTGCCGCCTTATAACTTTGTGCGCGAAATAAAGCATCTGCTTCACGAATCAAGGCTACACCTACATCAGCCCCTTCACTCTGCCCATATTTTCGCCATGCCTTTGCCGCCACATGCCAATGATTCAATGCTTCATTGATATCCGCATTAATTTGCCAATAACGTTGCCGATCTTCCTTGGCAACATCATCCACCGACACGCCAACCAAACTTTGGGATGCCACCGTAGCATTGCCTTCCGTTAACTGCATTTGCGCAACCAGAAGCAACATTTCAGGGCGATATAAGGTGTATTGATGGGCATCCAGCCAAGCTAAAATACGTCCAACACCATCCGCATCCCCGCGATCCATCCATAGGTTGGCACGCTCCAGCATAATTTTTTGACCCCAAACCGTATCACCAGCATCTTTATATAATTTATTCAACAAAGCCTCAGATTGTTGATAGTCCATCAGCATACGTAAGGCATGCGCCACATCAAAAGCACGCTCTTTCACCACGTCATCATTTTCACGCAACCTCGGATATCGCTCCCACAATGCGACCTCTTTTTCCCACTGGTTTTCTGCCGCAGCTACATTCAAACGTTGGTTAAATAAAGCCGTTCCCATGCGATGCGATGCCTTGCGAAAATCTGAAATATCAGAGTTCGCAACACGTGCAAAGGCATCCAAGCCTGCCGTAGCGGATTGTTTCGGTGCATGTTCGGGATCACTTTGACTCAAACGTTCCCACAATATACCCAAGTCATACAAGGCTTCATTTTCTACAGGTGAAAGTTGATTGCGATCTGCAATCCTTTTCAAAGCAATAATAACCGGCTTTAACGCATAATAGCTCTGACTTTCAGCATGCACCAACATCAATTTACGCATAAAAGCTTGCTTGCCTATCGATGTTTCCGCCTGCGTTTCCGACAACACATTATACTCACGTTCAATACGCGCTTGTGGCGCTTTCTTAAGCAACACCCACAAGTCCGCACGCAAAAGACGAATTTTCACCAGTGCATCCCCTTCAAGGTAAGTACTCAAAAATACATCGGCCTTTGCCAAAGCATCCGCATGCAGTCCAACATGATCCAAGGCTTGAATATAAACCGAGAAAACACGTTCATCATCTTTAATCACATCTGGAAAATGACGATACACCCGATTGAATTGATCCACTGCTGTGGAATAACGTTTTTCAGCCACATCCACCACCGCAATCCAAGCTTGGGTTAACGCTTCTTCACGACTGCCCTTGTTTGCACCCAAGCCATAACGCATCAAATTTGAACGTGCTTCATCATATTTATGTTGTTGAATATAAATACGCGCCATCAACATCGCTGCTTGCATGGCTTCGGGGCGATCTGGGTAATCTGAACGTAAATTACTCGACATACGCAAAGCAGCTTTGTCATCACCGTGTTTCCAATGCAACCAAATCATTCGCCAATGCAACGGGGCTTTTTTCACACGTTGTGGAAAAGCCTTTTCCAAATTTTTCAATGCTTCTATCGCTTTTTTGACATATTCATAATGTTTGGCTTGCGCACGCATTTCTTCGGCATAAGCAATCAGGGAAAGTAAAGAAAAACGTTCATCACGCGATACATCGGGAGTATCCAACAACGATTGTGCGGTAAGAATCGCTTGGTCTGGGTCTCCATTGTTTAAAAAAACACGAACACCATGCACCCGATTGCTTGCCTGCACAGGCAGAGAAATCATTAGGCATATCAACAGTAAAAAGGGAATTTTATACCACATAAATCCGTTACCGCAAAAGTCATGCCGAAACCATGAACATGACCCGACCAGCAACCTTTAATTAGACGACGAAACCAAACCTTTTTTCTTAATTTTTTCAACCAAGGTTGTACGGTTCATCGATAGAAATTTCGCAGCTTGGTTTTTATTCCATTGAAAACGTTCCAAAGCCAACATAATCAAATGGCTTTCAAACTCATCCACAATACCTTTAAAATCGAGGTTATCATGCTCTTCAATTTGAATACGGAAACTTTGCATCGCACGTTGCCCTTCATTCAACATCCTAGAAGGTAAATCTTCCAACGTAATCTCTCCACTACGTTTTAAGGTTGCCACACGTTCAATCAGGTTCTGCAATTCCCGCACATTACCGGGCCAAGGATAGCTTAAAAAAGATGCCTGAACTTGTTCATGGATACCCGACAGTGCAGCACCTTTCTTATCATTAAAGATATCCATAAAATGCCTTGCCAGAAGCAAAACATCATCGCCACGTTCATGCAATGTGGGCAATTCCAAGGGAATCACATTAAGACGGTAATATAAATCTTGACGAAAAGTTCCACGCTCAATTTCTTGTTCTAAATTCCGATGGGTTGCCGCAACCACACGCACATCGATGTGTACACTTTGTTGACTTCCTACAGGCTCAAAGCAACGCTCTTGTAACACACGCAATAACTTCACCTGTAACTTGGCACTCATATCTCCAATTTCATCTAGAAAAATCGTGCCACCATTGGCAACATCAAAGCGCCCAGGTCTAGCTCGAATCGCACCCGTAAACGCACCCTTCACATGCCCAAACAACTCTGATTCCAGCAACTCTTCAGGAATCGCACCACAATTGATCGAAACAAAGGGTTTGGATGAACGGTTTCCAGATTGGTGCAATAAATTGGCAATCACTTCTTTGCCTGTACCCGACTCACCTGTAATTAAAACGGTACTATCGGAGTCGCCCAATAAACGCGCCACTTCCCGTAACTTACAAATATTGGGGCAATGCCCAATCAATGAACGTGAACTATCATCGGCCTTGATCTTTTGTTTTAATAAGCGATGAGCTTTACTTTCAGCGCGTTTTTTCAAAACTTTTTCAAGGCGCAACAACAACTCACCAAGGTCAAAAGGTTTTTTTAGAAAATCATCCGCACCCAAACGCACCGCTTCAACAGCCGTATTGACTTCAGAATAACCTGTCATCAAAACAATGCCCATATTGGGGGCGACAACACGAAATTCTTTCAACAAATCAATACCACTACCATCTGGCAAGCAAATATCCAACACGACTCCATCAAAACATCCATTTTCCATGGCTTCGCGTGCACGCATGGCATTGGCAACGGTCGTAACATGATAATTGGCATCTTCAAGGGTTTCTTGAATGGTAGAGCGAATATTCTCATCATCATCCACCAGCAACACATAAGCAGTTTGCTTCACATCAATATTCCCCCACCACATTTGAAATCATCCTGAACCCTGAAAAGTCAAAATTATGACGCATCATCCTTGACACGCAAGCTTAAGCTGCAAACAATATTTTTCATGACACCCTTCTAGCCGTCAAAAAACAAACGCAAAAAAACATTCCAACATGCTAAACTTTCTGACGAAGGAGATACAACCATGCCTCATCCTCTCAATTTACTGCCTCATATCCAAGCTGTATTGGCATTGTTTCAACGGGCATGCTTGCGTTTCATCCACGATCGCTGCCTTCAACGTGCGTCTGCACTCGCCTATGCCAACCTACTGGCCATTGTTCCCACCGTCATTCTAGCATTTTCTATTTTCACCAGCTTTCAAGATTTTGACCACCTTGCCCAACGTATTCAACATCACTTGGTGACCTACTTGGTTCCCACCAGCCAACAAATCGTACTGGATTACCTTGCCAACTTATCAGGAAAATCCACCAGTCTATCCATCTTTGGCATCATTGGTTTATTGATTACCATCACGGCTTTGCTCACCACCATGGAGGAAGCTTTCAACGATATTTGGCGCATTAAAAAACGTCGCACCCATTTTTCTCGTTTTATCACATTTTGGGCCTTACTCACACTTTCGCCGCTATTACTGGGCGCATCCATCTCCATCACATCCTATTTTGCAGCTTTACCTATCATTCATGATGTCACAGAAAATACATCCGTATTTCAACATATTCCATTTCTCATACCGTGGGTGATTTCCTCCTTAGCCATGACTGCCCTGTATATCAGCTTACCCAACACATCTGTTCGTTTTCGTTCCGCAGCCATTGCAGGCATCATAGCGGGTGCACTTTTTGAAGTGAGTAAACTGGGGTTTACATTTTATGTCACGGAGCTGGCAAATTACGAAAAATTATATGGCACACTCGGCACGCTTCCCATCTTCCTTATCTGGATTTACCTCACTTGGCTTATTGTTTTATTGGGTGCCGAAATCAATGTTTGTTTGCAACATCCAGAATCATCACCCGATCACAAAAACCATGCGACATCCAACCAACTTTTCTATTTTCATCATATTTTATATCAAGCTGCAAAGGCATTTCAAACAGGTTCTAGCATTCAAGCATCTGATATTGCCAACGATTTGGGATGTCATGAATCTGATTTATCAGCCTATTTCCAAACACTTCAAGAACATCACTTATTGCAAGAAACATCTAAAATACCTGATCCTTCAAGTCATTGGGTGTTGGGCATGGATGCTCATCACATCACATGGCAAATGATTCACAAGCTTGTCTATAGCCAAGATATTCAAACACCAAAAAACACTCAACTTGCTTGGCACCTTCCATTAAAGAACACCTATCAACAGCTTGTAGAGCAGCAAAATAGCCAGCTTGCCAAGATCAAACTCTCTGATTTCATTGAAAAAAAATAATGTTCTGCAACGATAGCCAAGTTACTCACAAGCCATAAAGGATTTCCATGACCACTGCACAATTGCTTATTTCTGATTCCGAACATCATGCAGATATGCTCTATATTTCAAAAATTTTTGTACCCGATGCCTTCATTGCTATCGGTCTATGCGAAGAAGATCAAACCATCTGGCATGGTTTACTTTCACCCTTGGAAGTTGGACGAGCAGAAAAAGAATCGAATTTTAGTCATGTCCACTTGGATAGCCCTTGGCGTGAAAAAGCCCACAAAGAAGGTTGGCCTACATCGCTCGCCAGCATCGCCGCAACATTCCTACAAGCCCATGGTGTTTCCCATATTACCGTGCCAGGGCAGTTCCCATTGATGTATGCAGATTTACTAAGAGAACTTGGTTTTCATGTTAGCGCACAACAAGGCACACTTTTTCCACAACGTGCCATCAAAAGCGAAGAAGAAATCAAACACTTAGCCCATGCAGAACAACTGACCAAAGCATCCATGATGCAAGCAGAGAAATTTCTTGCCGCCTGTAGCATCGGTTCAGATCATATTCTACGCCACCCTGATGACAGCAAACAGCAGGTGGAAGCCAAAGATATCCGTGCTGCCATTGAAACCTTTCTTATTGCCCAAGGTGCGATGCCTGCACACACCATTGTTGCTTGCGGCAAGCAAGCTTGTGATCCTCACAACATGGGTTCAGGATTTATTTATGCCCATGAACCCATCATTATTGATATATTTCCACGCTTATTGGATTGCGGCTACTGGGGAGATATGACCCGAAGTTATGTCAAAGGCAAAGCCTCCGATGACATCAAAAAGATGTACCGTACCGTTCTCGAAGGGCAAGATATTGGTCTACAGCAGGTCTGTTCAGGTGCAAAAACACGCGATATTCACCAAAGTATTCTCAATCACTTTGAACAACAAGGCTTCCCAACAGGCATCAAAAATGGACAACAACAAGGATTCTTTCATGGCACAGGACATGGTGTTGGTCTCGATATTCATGAGTCACCCCGTGTATCTTTATCCGATGACATATTAAGATGCGATCAAGTTGTCACCGTTGAACCTGGTTTATACTATCCAAAACTTGGCGGCATTCGTTTGGAAGATATGGTGGTCGTTCGAGATAAAGGTTGTGATAATTTAACCCAGCATGAGCGCATACTCGAAATCGAATGAATATTTCACCCATCACAACAGCCAACCATGTGAGCCTCATCACTGCCATGCCATATTTATCAGGCGCAGGATACGCACAGCCCATTATACATTGTAAGGTAAACCTATCATGAGTGATTTTCTCGATTTATCCAACATCAACATTGTCACCAATAGCTTACTTTCTGAAGAAGAATTTCCTATTCTCAAAGGCTTAAGCCCCTTAAACATACGCATACTCAATGGCTCAAGTCGCTTGGTGACCATTGACCAAGGTGTCGAAACACTGCACGAAGGCGATAACCCACGTGATTTGTACTTTATTCGCACAGGTTGCGTATCCATTGCCAAAGAAGGGGGGCAGCAACGCAAGGTTCTTGCCTCATTGAAATCAGGTGATATTTTTGGTGAGTTTGCTATTTTGAGAAACAAACCCCGTTATGCTTCAGTCTACACGGCTAAAGCATGTGAAATCATTCGCGTCAACGGATCAGCCGTTCATCAAGTTTTGGAAGCCGATTATAGCTTTAAAGAACGTCTGCAAAGCATACTCTCGCAACGTATGCTTAATAGCTTCTTGTTTAGCCACCCTATTTTTCAAACATTGCCAGAAAATTTACGTCTTACATTTTCAAAAGATTTACAAACAAAATTTACAGCTTGTGACACTCAACTTTTGACCCAAGGCGAAGAAACCCAAACGATTACACTGATTCTATCGGGTAATGTAGAGGTTTATCATACCGATGCATTGGGTAAGGAGTGCTTGCTAGAAATACGGCGCAACCATGATGTCCTTGGAGAACTTGCCAGTAATCAAGGCAAAACATCGGCCTATTCAGCCATCGCCGCATCCGATTTAGACATTCTGCCATTGAATCAGAATGCCATGCAGTATATCAAAAAACATCATAGTGAAACATTTAAGCGCTTGGAGCTTTATATTCACAAACGGGCTCAACATACAGCCAAGCGATTGACAGAAAAAACATCCGTATAAAGGCGCAAGGGAAGTTCAAACCTCATGATTTTAAAGCCTTCAAACCACCCAAGCGCCATAAAATAAAAGCACCTGGTAATGCAGCTAAACTTAAAACAATAATCCATAGCGCGGCCATGGCAGTAGCACTTTCAGAGCTCGCGCCAAAATAAACCGCGAACCCCACATAACCTGCTTCACGAATACCAAACCCATTCAAAGAAATAGGCAAAGTTGCAACCAAAGCAACCAAACCCACCATAATTGAAATCGCTGCCCAATTCATCTCCAAGCCCACACCCATCGCTAAAAAAACATGCGCTTGCACAACCATGACCTGAAATACAAAAGATACTGGTAAACTTTTCCACCACATCAACTGAAATGTTTTCGTATCCAAAGGAAGTTGCTTGATCTTCTCAAACCAACCCGGCAAACGTGCATGTATCCAAGGGTACAACAACAGAAGCAACCACATGCTCACCACCAGAAACATCCAGCTTATCCACCATGCTCTAGGCCATGAAAAGAAAAACATTGAAATACTCAACAACAAAATCAGCGCGTACATCCCATTCAAACGATCCAGAATCACACTTGCAGCAGCAGGCAGTCCAATACCTTGTCGTCCCTCACCTTTCGCCAACAAGACACCACGTACAACATCACCACCAATCGTTGAGGGTAAAAACAAACTGGTAAACATACCCAAAAAATACAATCTAATTTTTCGACGACGAGAGATTTTAATACCCAAACCTTCCGCCATCCAAGCCCAGCGCAAACCACATAAAAAATAACCCACAACAATACAAAGCCATGAGGCTATCAAATACCAAGGGTTCACTGCCATCATTCGCTGCCAAACAGTCCCTACATCCACATAACGAAAGACCATATACAATAAAGAGAAGGTCAATAGGATTTTAAGTAACAACATTCCACGCTGAGCAGTTTTCATTATTCACTCCCTCCCAAACGCAAAAAAGGCCGCAACAAGTGCGACCTTTTTATTCATATCTTTAAAAGAAATTAATCTTCTTGAGCAACTTCAAGCACAGCAGGTTGATCAACCAATTCCACAACAGCCATAGGTGCAGCATCACCATTACGAAAGCCTGTTTTCACCATGCGGGTATAACCACCAGCACGTTCAGAGGAAGCAGAGGCAATATCATCAAACAAGCGATCAACAATCGGACGATGCTTTAATTTTGCCAAAACCTGACGACGTGAATGCAAATCACCACGCTTAGCCAGCGTAATCAATTTCTCAACGTAAGGACGCATAGCCCGCGCTTTGGGTTCGGTTGTTTCAATACGACCATGGGTAATCAACGCAGTTGCCAAGTTTGCAAGCAATGCACGGCGATGACCAGTTGGACGGTTTAAACCGCCATGATGTTTACGATGTCTCATCGGTATTTCCTCTTAAATATCTAAGTAAATCATTCAGCTTCGACAGCTTCATCTTCTTGTGGAGGCCAGTTTTCTAGATCCATACCCAAAGCAAGCCCCATGTTTTCCAATACTTCTTTAATCTCATTCAATGACTTGCGACCAAAGTTGGGTGTGCGTAACATTTCTTGCTCAGTCCGAAGAACCAAATCACCCACACGGAAAATATCATCACTTTTCAAGCAATTCATTGAACGTACCGATAAATCTAAATAATCAATCGGTTGCGATAACACATCCTCGATTCCTTCATCGACAACCTCTTCAGTGCTCACAGTTTCGAGTGCTGAGAAATCAGAGAACACAACCAATTGATCTTGAATGATTCTTGCAGCCTTGCCAATCGCATCTTCGGGTGCAATCGAACCATTTGTTTCCACTTCAAGGATCAATTTATCATAGTTCGTTTTCTGGCTTACACGTGCATTTTCAACACGTGTGGCAACACGACGAACTGGAGAATAAGAAGCATCAAGCATCAAGAACCCCAAAGGACGTTCATCATCTGAACGTTCTTGAGCAGGGTCATAACCAAGTCCTTTCTCAACAATCGCCTCAAATTTCAATGCGGCATCAACATTAAGATGTGCCAAAATGAGCTCAGGATTAAGAATACGGACACCTGTAGGGCATTCAATATCCCCTGCAGTTACAATTCCTTCTCCGCTGAAGGATAAGTTTACTCTTTCAGCTTCATCATTATCCATAGCGATATCAATTTCTTTCATCGCCAACATAATATCCATCACATCTTCACGAACACCTTTGATGGTGTCAAACTCATGCGTTACACCTTCAAAACATACAGATGTTACTGCAGAGCCTTGCAAGGATGACAAAAGCATCCGACGTAAGCTATTACCTAGGGTTGTTCCATAACCGCGTTCTAGCGGTTCAAAGGTAATTTTAGCTGAACGTCCAGGAACGATCTCTTCAAGCGAGATTGAACGTGGCTTAATCAATTCCATAAAATCAACCTCACTAATTATTTGGAGTACAATTCAACAATCAACTGTTCACGAATATTCGGATCCAATTGATCACGTGTTGGTAATTCACGATAAACACCTGCAAATGTTGTCAAGTCCATATCCAACCATTCAGGAAGTCCTCGTTGACCTGCAAGCTCACTTGCTGATTTAATGCGCAAATGTTCTTTTGCAGCATCAACAATGGAAATTTGATCACCAAGACGAACACGATAAGAAGGGATATTCAAAATCCGACCACCGACTGCCACTAGTTTGTGACGTACAATCTGACGTGCTTCAGTCCGTGATGCCGCCAAACCCATGCGATAAACCACATTATCTAAACGTGACTCTAGCAGTTGCAACAAGTTCAAACCTGTTACACCAGGCATTTTATCTGCAATTTTAAAATAACGTAAAAATTGTTTTTCTTGCAAACCATAAATACGTTTAACTTTTTGTTTCTCACGCAGCTGAATACCATAGTTAGAAACTTTAACACGACGTCCCTGACCATGCATACCTGGTGCATAAGGACGACGTTCAATTGGACACTTATCCGAGTAGCATTTACCACCCTTCAAGTATAATTTTTCACCCTCACGACGACATAAGCGGCACTTAGCATCTAAATAACGAGCCATCTTCTAAACTCCTAAACCCGGCGTCGCTTCGGAGGGCGACAACCATTATGCGGAATTGGGGTAACATCACGAATGGCAACCACATTCAAACCAACCGCAGCAATTGCACGAAGTGCAGATTCACGTCCAGAACCTGGACCCTTAATTAGCACTGATACGTTTTTTACGCCATGATCCATCGCTTTGCGCGCTGCATCTTCAGCTGCAACTTGCGCTGCAAAAGGCGTACTTTTACGAGAACCTTTAAAACCTGCAGCGCCACTGGTTGCCCAGCTGATTGCATTCCCTGCTTCATCGGTAAATGTAATAATTGTATTGTTAAAAGAAGCTTTGATATGCGCTACAGCGCTTGCAACATTCTTGCGAACACGCTTCTTACCTGTTTTTGGTGCGGCCATGATACTATCCCTTAACCTTCTTTACTTCTTCTTGCCTGCAATGGCACGACGTGGACCTTTGCGAGTACGTGCGTTGGTCTTTGTCTTTTGACCACGCAATGGAAGACCATGACGATGGCGCAAGCCACGATAACAACCCAAGTCTGTTAGACGTTTAATATTCATACTCACTTCACGACGCAAATCACCTTCTACAGTGAAATCATCAGTGTTAATGATATTACGAATACTATCCACTTCAGAATCAGTCAAGTCCTTTACACGTATATTTGGATCAATTTTTGCTTCCGCAAGAATTTGCTTGGCACTGCTTAAGCCGATACCAAAAATATACGTTAAAGAAATCTCTACACGTTTCTGTGTTGGAATATTTACCCCAGAAATACGAGCCAATGCTTCCTCCTACCTAACTACGAAACGACACATCAGCCTTGACGCTGCTTATGACGTGGATTTTCACAGATCACCCGAACAATCCCCTTGCGGCGAATCACTTGGCATTTACTGCACATTTTTTTTACTGACGCACGAACTTTCACTGTTCATTCCTCCGTCAAAATATTCATGGTAAAAACCATGTTATCATTTTGCGCGATAACTAATGCGACCGCGACTTAAGTCATAAGGGGAAATTTCCACCGTAACTTTATCACCCGGAAGGATTCGAATATAATACTTTCGCATCTTTCCAGAAATCGTACATAACAATTCATGACTATTTTCTAAGCGAACTTTAAACATCGCATTCGGAAGTTTTTCAACCACTTCCCCAGACATTTCGATAATATCTTCTTTTGCCATTTCTCTAGCCCTGTACTGTCTTTTCTAATGCATGGAAAACATCATCCATACTTTTCATTGCGTTCACTTTAGAAAAAACATCCACATCAGAATAAAATTCTAACAAAGGCTGTGTTTCCTTTAAATAAACTTGAAGACGCTGTTCAATCACATCTTCACGATCATCTTCACGTTGATATAACTCACTTCCACAACGATCACATAAACCATCATTTTTGGGCGGCGAATAATGCCTATGAAATCCAAAACCGCAACCTTTACAAATCAAACGACCTGATAGGCGTTCAATCAAACATGATTCTTCAGCTTCCATAAAGATCACATGATCAATATTTAAGGCATGCTCAGTAAGCATTTGATTCAAAGCAGTTGCTTGCGCAACATTCCTAGGAAACCCATCCAACAAAAAGCCATTGGATGCATCTGAAGCCGTAATACGCTCTTCAATCATACCCATGACAAGCAAGTCTGGTACAAGCTTCCCAGCATCCATATAAGACTTCGCCTGTACACCCAACTCAGTCTTTTCTTTGACTGCAGCACGTAACAAGTCCCCCATTGCCAAATGAACAATGAAAAACTTTTCAGATAAGCGGATACCTTGCGTCCCCTTACCTACACCTGGAGGTCCAAATAAAATAATATTCATCTTAACGTCTTGTTTTCAAACGTGCTTGCTTCATCAAACCCTCATATTGATGCGACATCAAATGAGATTGAATTTGGGTCATGGTATCCATGCTCACCACAACAATAATCAGCAAACTTGTACCACCAAAGTAAAAAGGCACGCCCAATTCAGAAATCAACCATTGGGGTAGCAAACAAACCGCCGTGACGTAGGCAGCACCCACCACCGTAATACGAGTCAACACCTTATCTATGTATTCGGCTGTTTTTTGACCTGGTTTAATACCTGGTATAAACCCACCATTTTTCTTCAGATTGTCTGCCGTATCCTTGGGATTAAAAACAATCGCCGTGTAAAAAAAACAAAAGAAAACAATCAAACCCGTAAACAATGCCATATACAACCAAGCACCTGGAGATAACAAGGCAGAAATATCCGACAACCAAGAAAAACCATCAACACCCTTGGTAAACTGAGCAAAAGTTGCCGGTAAAAGAATCAAACTCGATGCAAAAATAGGCGGAATTACACCTGCAGTATTCACTTTCAACGGCAAAAATGATGACTGACCACCAAACATTTTATTACCGACCTGACGTTTTGCATACTGAATGGCAATACGACGCTGCGCCCGTTCAAACCAAACCACTGCTGCTGTCACAGCTACAGCCATAATAAACAAGCCAAGTACTGTAAAGGCAGAATACTCACCTGTTCGTGCCAACTCTAATGTGCCACCAATCGCAGCTGGAAGACCTGCTACAATACCTGAAAATATAATGAGTGAAATACCATTACCAATACCACGTTCTGTAATTTGTTCACCCAACCACATCAAAAACATAGTACCTGTAACCAAGGTCACCACCGTCATAAAACGAAAATCCATACCTGGATCAATCACGACAGCTTGTCCATTCACTGAAAATGTTTCCAAACCAATGGACATACCAATACCCTGAAAAACCGCTAAAAAAAGCGTCCCATAACGTGTATATTGCGTTATTTTACGACGACCCGACTCACCTTCTTTTTTTAACTGTTCCAACTTCGGTGATACCACCGTCATCAACTGTATAATAATTGCTGCGGAGATGTACGGCATAATACCCAAAGCAAAAATAGTTAAGCGTGATAGCGCACCGCCAGAAAACATATCAAACATACCCAGCAAACTTCCCTGGGCTTGATTGAAAAATTGTGCCAACACATGTGCATCAATACCAGGAACAGGCACATGAGCACCCAATCGATAAACGATTAGCATGCCCAGTGTAAATAAAATCCGATTCTTTAACTCAGGAATTTGACCAATACTGCCTAGCCCACCCATTTGAGGAGCTTGCTGCATCAGTTATGCCTCTGCCAAGGTAACCGAGCCACCTGCGGCTTCAATTTTCTTCACAGCGGACTGAGAAGAGGCTGCAACATGAACTTGCAAGTTTACAGACAGTTCTCCTCTCGCCAACAATTTGATCGGATCAACAGCATTGCGAATAAAACCAGCTGCATACAAAACAGCGGCATCTACCACTGTATTTGCTTCAAAGTTTATTAACTGTTCAAGGTTAACCAACTGATATGTTTTTCTAGCCAATGGCGTAAAACCACGTTTTGGAAGGCGACGAATCAAAGGCATTTGACCGCCTTCAAAACCACGCATCACTTTACCACCTGAACGTGATTTTTGGCCTTTATGTCCACGTCCAGCAGTCTTCCCATGACCTGAACCAATACCACAACCAACACGGCGACGATCCTTCCGAGAGCCGGAGTTTGCTTGAATTGTATTGAGCTTCATAACTTTTCTCCCTCCGCTTACTGCGCAGACTCAACCACAATTAAATGGTTGATTTTATTTATCATACCGCGAATCGATGCTGTATCTTCCAACTCAACAACTTGATGCATGCGACGAAAACCAAGCCCCACCAATGTGGCTCTTTGGTCTTTAGGGTATCCAATACCACTTTTCACTTGACGGATACGGACTACATTATTCTTAGACATTTAAACAGCTCCTCTTATCTTATGCTGAATCTCAAGATTTATCGCGACGAGCTGCAATCTGTTCAGGACTTTCCAATGATTTCAAACCATTAAAGGTCGCACGAATCACGTTGACAGCATTACGAGAACCTTGACTTTTGGTCAATACATCACGAATACCCGCAGCTTCCATAACAGCACGTACAGCAGCTCCAGCGATCACGCCAGTACCTTCACTAGCAGGCTTAAGCATCACACGAGAAGCATCTTGGCGACCAGTGACTTGATAATGCAATGTACCATCTTTCAATGGAACATAAATCATTGATTTTTTTGCAATATCATTGGCTTTACGAATCGCCTCAGGCACTTCCTTCGCCTTTGCATGACCAAAACCAACATGTCCAGCACCATCACCCACAACCATCAATGCAGAAAAACTCATTCTGCGCCCACCTGAGGTAGTTTTAGCGATACGGTTAATATCAACAAGTTTTTCTGTTAACTCTAATTCATCAGCGTTAATCATCAAATTCTCCTAGAACTTCAAGCCAGATGAACGAGCACCTTCAGCCAACGCTTTCACACGTCCATGATATGGGTAAGAACCACGGTCAAACGCCACAACGCTTAAACCAGCAGCAACAGCACGTTCACCCAGTAACTTACCAACATTTTCCGCACCTTGTGCATTACCACCATTTTCGATGCCTTGATCCAAGCTTGATGCTGATACCAAGGTTTCACCCTTAGTATCATCAATCACTTGTGCATAAATATGGCGGGCTGAGCGAAAAACACTCAAACGTAAACGACCGGAAGCTTTAACACGTGAACGAACACGACGTGAGCGACGAATCGCAGCATTATTCTCATAGCGCTTTGCAGACATGCTACTAATCTCCTAACTTGGCAAGGCTCATTAAGCCTTTTTACCTTCTTTCATAGCGATATATTCGCCAACATAACGAACGCCCTTACCTTTGTAAGGCTCAGGTGGGCGGTAAGCACGAATTTCTGCGGCAACCTGCCCAACTTTCTGTTTATCAATACCACTGATAGTAATCAGGCTTTTTTCAACCTTAGCATCAACACCAGTAGGAACATCATAAACAACAGGATGTGAAAAACCCAAAGACAAGTTCAATTTTTGACCTTGTGCTTGAGCTCTATAACCCACACCACGCAATTCCAATACTTTCTCAAAACCTTTGGTCACACCTGCGACATTATTTGCAGCCAATGCGCGAGCCAAACCAAAGTTACCATTCAACTTCTTGTTGGAAACATCTTCGCAAGAAATTTGTAGCATGGCATTGTCAAAAGAAGCACTTAATCCCTTAAACAAAGGCGAGCTTAATTCACCTTTAGCACCCTTAATTACGATACAATCTTCACTAATTTTTACATCCACACCATTTGGAATGGCAATAGGTTGTTTACCAACTCGAGACATCTTAAACCTACCTTAAAATACTGTGCAAAGAACTTCGCCACCAACGCGTTCTGCACGAGCCTTCTTGTCTGTCATAATACCTTTGGAAGTACTGACAACAGCAATACCATAACCATTGCGAACACGTGGCAAGGTATCAGCATTGCTATATACACGACGACCTGGCTTAGACACGCGTTTAATCTCGCGAATCACAGCTTCACCAGCATCGTCATAACGCAATGTTAAACGTAAATAACGGTGACCTTTAAAGTTATATGCCTTTGCACTGGCAATATAACCTTCATCACGAAGAATATTTGCCAATGAAATCAACATATTACTTGCTGGAAGTTCAACTTTTTCAATGCCTACATGTTGTGCGTTACGAATACGCGTCAACATATCAGCGATACGATCTGTCATCATAATGGAATCTCCTATCGCCTTACCAGCTGGATTTGACCATGCCTGGGATTTCACCCGCAGAGGCATGTTTACGCAAACAAATACGGCACATGCCGAATTTGCGATATACAGAGTGTGGACGTCCACACAACTGACAACGTGTATAAGCACGTACTTTAAATTTTGGTTTGCGATTACATTTCGCAATCAGAGCTTTTGTAGCCATACCTGCCCCTTACTTCTTACGGAACGGCATGTTGAATTGCTTCAACAATGCGCGTCCTTCGTCATTGGTATCCGCACTGGTACAGATAGTAATATCCATGCCGCGAACTTTATCTACTTTATCATAATCAATTTCTGGGAAAATAATTTGCTCTTTCAATCCCAAGGTATAGTTACCACGGCCATCAAATGATTTAGGAGAAACACCCTGAAAGTCGCGAATACGTGGCAAGGTTACATTGATCAAACGATCAAGGAATTCCCACATTTGTTCGCCACGCAAGGTGACACGGCAACCTACTGGCATACCATCGCGAAGCTTAAAGTTTGAAATTGATTTGCGTGCACGAGTTGTCACTGGCTTTTGACCAGTAATCGCAGTCATATCCGACAACGCACCTTCCATCAATTTCGCATTGGTCGCAGCTTCACCCACACCCATATTGACAACAATTTTTGTTACGGATGGAACCTGCATTGGATTTTTATATCCAAATTGCTCTCTAAGAGCGGGTGCCACGCGTGATTTATAGTCTTCTCTAAGACGAGCCATCACCTATACTCCTACCGATCCAAAACTTCACCGCATTTGCGGCAGCTACGAACCTTTTGTCCATCTTCCAAGTTCTTCATTCCCAAACGGACACCTGTCTTGCAATTCGGGCAGAAAAACTGAACATTAGAGATAGAAATAGGTGCTTCCTTCTCAATAATGCCACCACTTGACTGCTGAGTTTGACGGGTATGACGTTTAATCATATTCACTTTTGCAACAATAACGTTTGATTCTAAAGGGTTGACACGCACTACTTTTCCACGTGCGCCCTTATCACGCCCTGCAATCACCAATACTTCATCATCACGGTGGATACGAGCTTTTATTTTAGTCGACATATCTTCCTCGTCTCCTAACTACAGTACTTCTGGAGCTAGGGAAATAATCTTCATATAACCCTTGTTACGCAATTCGCGAGTAACTGGTCCAAAAATACGTGTGCCCATGGGTTCACCTTGCTTTGACAACAGAACGGCTGCGTTTTCATCAAAACGAATCGAACTACCATCTTGACGACGAAATTCTTTGGCAGTACGCACAACAACAGCTTGTTGAACCTCGCCTTTCTTTACTTTACCACCTGGTGCAGCTTCTTGCACGGCAACGACAATCACATCGCCCACACGAGCATAACGGCGTTTCGAACCACCAAGAACCTTGATGCATTTAATACGACGTGCACCTGAGTTATCAGCAACATTTAATACTGTTTCAGTTTGAATCATGAATAACCCCGCCTACAGCTGTTCAGTACGGCGTAAAACTTCTTCCATCATCCAGCATTTACGCTTAGAAATTGGGCGAGTCTCAACGATGCGAACAATATCACCAATATTACAGGTGTTTTCTGCATCATGCGCCATGTACTTTTTATGTGAGCGCATCGTCTTACGATAACGGGGGTGTAAAAAAGCACGTTCTACTTGAACAACAACAGTCTTATCGCCTTTATTACTTACTACCACACCTTGCAAGGTACGCTTATTACTTTTTACTTCCGACATATCTATTCGTTCCCCTTAACGCGAAGCCAAAACAGTCTTGATACGTGCAATGTCTCTACGCACTTGGCGAATACGGGCAGAGTTTGTCAATTGCATGGTTGCTTTTTGAAAACGCAACTTCATATGCTCGGCTGCCAAGTCTTCCATGCGACCCTTTAAATCTGAGTCATTCATTTCACGAAGCTCAACACTACTCATCGTCCTACTCCACGCTTAACAATCTTGGTTCGGATGGGCAATTTCGAAGCTGCACGTTCAAATGCTTCACGTGCAACGGTTTCATCAACACCATTCATTTCATACAAAATACGACCAGCGCGCACTGCAGCTACCCAGTACTCTGGAGAACCTTTACCTTTACCCATACGAACTTCAGCGGGCTTATTCGTCACTGGCAAATCTGGAAACATGCGAATCCAAACACGACCTTGGCGACGGATATGGCGGGTCATTGTGATACGGGCTGCTTCAATTTGACGCGCAGTAATACGTCCAGGTTCCATCGCTTTCAAGCCAATATCACCAAAATTCAAAGATGAGCCACGCGTCGCTTTACCGCGAATACGCTGAAGTTCTTTATGATGCTTGCGCCAACGAATCTTTTTCGGTTGCAACATAACTCATAAACTCCGTTATACGTTCTTAGCTTCAGTATTACCCAGCTTTTCGCCGTTAAATACCCAAACTTTCACGCCAATAATTCCATATGTGGTTTTAGCTTCAGTAAAACCATAATCAATATCTGCACGCAATGTATGCAAAGGCACACGACCTTCACGATACCACTCCATGCGTGCAATATCAGCTCCGCCCAAACGACCAGCACAGTTAATACGCACACCTTTAGCACCCATGCGCATAGCGCCTTGGACTGCGCGTTTCATCGCACGACGAAAAGCAACACGACGCTCAAGTTGCATGGCAATATTTTCAGCCACCAATTGAGCTTCTGCTTCAGCACGACGAACTTCAACGATATACACCTGAACTTCTTGCCCAAACTGGGCAAACAAACTTCGGCGAAGGGCATCAATTTCAGAACCCTTCTTGCCAATAACAACACCAGGGCGCGCAGTATGCAGTGTAACTTTTATTTTTCCAGCAGGACGTTCAATAAAGATACGTGATACGTGTGCATGCTTTAAACGTGCTTTAATAAATTGGCGGATACGAATATCTTCACGTAATTGCTCGCCAAAATTCTTATCTGCATACCAAACTGATTCCCAGCCACGTGTCACACCAACACGGAAACCAATCGGATTAACTTTTTGTCCCATCAGTAAACCCCTTTATCCGCGTTCAGCCACAGCCACGGTAATGTGACTACGACGATGAAAGCGCTTACGCATACGGCCCATGCCTTTTGGACGAAAGCGTTTCAACGTTACGCCTTCATCAACCTTAGATGTTGATACATATAAAGAATCCACATCTAGACCATTATTTTGCTCTGCATTTGCAACAGCTGACTTTAAAATCTTCTCAAAAAGACGTGCTGCCTTCTTGGGTGATAACATTAACACAGCCAATGCACGGTCGACATTCAAGCCTCGAATAGCATCTGCCATCAAACGTGCCTTCTGGGCACTAATTTGCGCATCTTTATGCAACGCGCGTACTTCTTCGCTCATTCCATCTACCTCTTCCGAGCCTTTTTATCCGCACCATGACCATAAAAAGTACGGGTCGGCGAAAACTCACCAAGCTTATGCCCAACCATATTTTCAGTAACAAATACAGGAATAAATTTATTGCCATTATGCACAGCAAAATTCAAACCCACAAAATCAGGTGCGATAGTTGATCGACGAGACCATGTTTTAATCACACTTTTTTTCTCACTGGCGTGAGCAGAATTTACTTTCTTCTGCAAAGAGCCTTCAATGTATGGACCTTTTTTTAAGGAACGCGCCATGTCCTACCTCACTTCTGATTACGGCGACGAATAATATCACGACTCGAAGCCTTGTTCTTCTGACGAGTCTTATGACCCTTCGTCGGCACACCCCAAGGGGTTACGGGGTGACGACCACCCGCAGTACGACCTTCACCACCACCATGCGGATGATCCACAGGGTTCATGGCAACACCACGAACATTGGGACGAACGCCCAGCCAGCGAGAGCGACCAGCTTTACCAACTTTTTGATTCGAGTGATCCGAATTCCCAACAACACCAATACTTGCCATGCAACGAATGTCCACACGACGAAACTCGCCTGACGGAAGCTTAAGAATAGCTTTACTACCCTCTTTACCCATCAATTGAACAGCGGTGCCTGCACTACGACCAATCTGCGCGCCTTTACCCGGCTTCATTTCGATATTGTGCAGCATTGTACCCACACGAATTGAACTCAAAGGCAGTGCATTGCCAGGTCGAATTTCAGAACCCAGACCAGACATCACAACATCCCCAGGACGCAAGCCCTGTGGCGCTAAGATATAACGTTTGTCACCATTCGAGAAAACAACCAAAGCAATATTTGCTGTACGGTTAGGATCATACTCAATGCGCGACACCTTACCTTCTACGCCGTGATTGTCACGTTTAAAATCAATCATACGATATAAACGCTTGTGACCACCACCACGATGGTGAGAAGTGATACGACCATTGTTGTTACGACCGCCGCTTTTGGTCAAGCCTTGGGTCAAACTTGATTCAGGTCTACCCTTGTAAAGCTCTCCATTGACGATACCAATGCGACCACGGTTACCATTACTCGTTGGTTTTAATGATTTTAATGCCATGACTTATGCCTCTTCTTCAGGGTCAATGGACTGGCCTTCAACCAAACGAACAACGGCCTTACGGTATCCAGGTCGACGTCCCACATGCGCACCACGGCGTTTTTCCTTACCTGGAACATTAATCACCTGAACTTTTTCAACATTCACTTCAAAAATAGCCTGCACAGCAGCTTTTACATCATGCTTGCTTGCATCACGTGCAATACGAAAAATATATTGATTGGAATCACTACGAGCAACAAAGCTCTTTTCAGTAATCACAGGCTGGCGCAGTGTATTCATATTTTTATATGTTGCACTCATACCAAGCCTCCTTCAATTTTATTCAAGGCATCTTCCGTTAAAACAATACAATCAAATTTCAACAAATCATGAATCGTAATTTGCGCATCCAAGACCACTTTCGTATGCGGAATATTACGAGCTGAAAGCTCAACATCCTGATTTGGCGCACCCAAAACATACAAGCCAGAAGTCACAGAAAGAGCTTTTGAAATTGAAACAAAGCCTTTCGTTTTTACTTCAGGAAGTTCCAATTTATTCAGAATAACGATGCGACCCTCACGTACAGCGTTACTCAAAACCATATGCAATGCTGCACGACGTTCCTTACGGTTGATACGTGTTGTAAATGTAGTGTTTGCATTGGGGCCATGAGCCACGCCACCATGACGCATTTGCGCAGCACGTGTTGTACCTTGACGCGCACGCCCCGTACCTTTTTGCTTAAACGGCTTCTTACCGCCGCCTGAAACCATCGCCACAGTTTTAGATGCACTTGTTCCTGCACGCTGCGCACTCGCCAAAGCTGTATACACACGATGAACAAAGCCTGCATTCACTTTTACATCAAAAATATCCGCGCTCAATTCACGCGTTCCAACCACGTTGTTGGCCTGATCAACAATATTGATCTCTGCCATCTTAAGCTCCCTTTACCGCAGGACGAAGCTCAAGCAAACCATTTTTAGCACCAGGCACTGCGCCTTTCACCAAAATACGATTAGCTTCTTCATCAATACGAACGATTTCTAGGTTTTGTACAGTTGCGCGTGCAGCTCCGTAATGACCTGGCATTTTCTTACCTGGAAAAACACGACCTGGCCACTGACATTGACCTGTTGAACCCATTTGACGATGCACTTTTTCTGCACCATGGGTGGCACGACCACCTGCAAAGTCATAACGTTTCATCACACCAGCGAAACCATGACCCTTTGATACGCCTGCAACATCAATTTTCTGACCACTTTTAAATATCGCTGCCGTCAAATCTTGCCCCAGCTCATAAGAAGCATCGGAAGCAATTCTAAATTCTTTTAAAGAACCCATAACCTCTTGACCTTGCTTGGCAAAATGACCTTGAATGGCACGACTCTCACCCTTCTTAGCTGATCCGTAACCCACTTGAATCGCATCGTAACCATCTTTTTCAGATGTACGACGTGCAATAACCTTGCATGTCTCAACATTTAACACTGTGACAGGAATGGCTGAACCATTCTCATCAAAAATTTGCGTCATACCCGCCTTACGGGCAATCAATCCACTCATGATAACCTCCCGTTAAAGCTTGATTTCGACATCAACGCCAGAAGGCAAGTTAAGCTTCATCAAAGCATCAACTGTCTGTGGTGTTGGCTTGTCAATATCTAACAAACGTTTATGTGTACGAATCTCAAACTGCTCACGAGATGATTTGTACTTATGTGGTGAACGAATCACACAAAATTTACGGATACGGGTCGGAATGGGAATCGGACCACGTACTTCCGCGCCAGTACGCTTTGCTGTTGCAACAATATCTTCGGCACTCTTGTCGAGGATACGATGATCAAAAGCCTTCAGGCGAATTCGGATACTTTGAGCTGCCACTGATTGCTCTCCTTACTCGCTAATTTCGGTAACGACGCCAGCGCCGACCGTACGACCACCTTCACGAATGGCGAAACGTAATTCCTTATCCATTGCGATCGGAGTAATCAATTCAACATCCATAGAGATGTTATCACCAGGCATCACCATTTCGGTGCCTTCTGGTAAGGTTACAGATCCTGTTACATCCGTGGTACGGAAATAAAACTGAGGACGATAACCGTTGAAAAACGGGGTATGACGACCACCTTCTTCTTTGGTCAAAATATAAGCTTCTGCTTTAAACTTGGTGTGCGGGTGAATCGAGCCAGGCTTAGCCAATACTTGACCACGCTCAACATCTTCACGTTTCAAACCACGAATCAATGCGCCAATGTTATCGCCAGCTTCGCCACGATCGAGCAACTTACGGAACATTTCAACGCCCGTACATGTCGTTACTTGTGTATCACGAATACCCACGATTTCAACATCATCACCGACATTAAGGATGCCTGCTTCAACACGACCTGTGACCACAGTACCGCGACCTGAAATAGAGAACACATCTTCAATCGGCATCAAGAAATCTTTATTGATCGCACGTTCAGGCGTTGGAATAAACTCATCAACTGCTTTCATCAAACGATGAATAGACGCTTCACCAATCTCAGATTGATCGCCTTCCAAGGCTTTCAATGCAGAACCAATAATCACTGGCGTGTCATCACCAGGAAAGTCATAAATATCTAACAATTCACGCACTTCCATTTCAACCAATTCCAACAATTCTTCATCATCCACCATGTCGGCTTTGTTCAAATAAACAACCAAATGAGGAACATTGACCTGACGGGCAAGAAGAACGTGTTCACGGGTTTGAGGCATTGGACCATCCGCAGCAGAAACAACCAAAATACCGCCATCCATTTGTGCCGCACCTGTAATCATGTTTTTCACATAATCGGCATGCCCAGGGCAATCCACATGAGCATAATGACGCGCTTCAGTTTCATATTCAACGTGAGCCGTTGCAATGGTAATGCCGCGTTCGCGCTCTTCTGGAGCACCATCAATATCAGCATAGTCTTTAAACTCAGCGCCGCCTGTTAAAGACAAAACCTTAGTAATCGCAGCTGTTAACGTGGTTTTACCATGATCCACATGACCAATGGTACCAATGTTTACATGCGGCTTGGTACGTTCAAACTTTTCCTTTGCCATTTCTTACTCCTTAACCCTTCACACTCGCCACGATTTCAAGGGCAATGTTCTTAGGCACTTCTTCATAATGTTTAAATTGCATAGAGTAGGTTGCACGACCTTGGGACATCGAACGCAAAGCCGTTGAATAACCAAACATTTCAGACAATGGTACTTCAGCCTTAATCTCTTTGACCATACCACGGTCGCCCATACCCATAATTTTACCACGACGACGATTCAAATCACCGACCACATCACCCATATAATCTTCAGGAGTGGTCACTTCTACATCCATCATTGGCTCAAGAAGCACTGGCTTGGCTTGCTTACAACCCGATCGAAAGCCCATAGAACCCGCGACTTTAAATGCCATTTCATTGGAATCCACATCATGGTAAGAGCCATCCACCACAGTGACGCGAACGTCCACCATTGGGAAGCCTGCAACCACACCATTCGCCATGGCTTCTTCAGCGCCTTTACCAACGGCTGGAATATATTCACGGGGAATAGAGCCACCAGAAATCTTATCAATGAATTCAAAACCACCGCCAGCTTCCAACGGTTCAATTTCAAGCCAGCAATGACCATATTGACCGCGACCACCCGACTGACGCACAAATTTACCTTCCGCTTTAATTTTACCGCGAATGGTTTCACGGTATGCCACTTGCGGCTTACCAATATTTGCGCCTACGTTAAATTCGCGAGACATGCGATCCACTAGAATCTCTAAATGCAATTCACCCATGCCTGAAATAATGGTTTGACCTGTTTCCTCATCTGTTTTCACACGGAAAGAAGGATCTTCTGCTGCCAAACGACCCAAAGCAATACCCATTTTTTCTTGGTCAGCTTTTGTCTTTGGCTCAATCGCCACAGAGATAACAGGCTCAGGAAATTCCATGCGTTCCAAAACAATAGGATCAGAAGCAACACATAAGGTATCACCCGTTGTTGTAGACTTAAGACCCACAGCCGCCGCAATATCACCCGCGCGCACTTCTTTAATATCTGTACGCTCATTGGCATGCATGAGTAAAATACGACCAATACGCTCTTTACGACCCTTATTGGTATTCATCACGTAAGAACCCGACTCTAACACGCCAGAATACACACGGAAGAAGGTCAAATTACCCACAAACGGGTCATTCATGACTTTAAATGCCAAAGCTGCAAATGGTTCATCATCTGAACTTGGGCGAGAATCTTCAGCATCAGTATCAGGGTTCACGCCCTTAATCGCAGGAACATCTGTCGGTGCGGGCATATAATCAACAACCGTATCCAATAATGTTTGCACACCCTTATTTTTAAAGGCAGTACCACAAAGAACAGGAATCACTTTAATAGCCAATACAGATTTACGAATACATTCCTTCAACTGAGCTTCAGTAATTTCCTCACCTTCAAGGTAAGTCATCATTAAATCTTCATCAATTTCAAGCACAGCGTCCATCAGCATTTCGCGTTTTTCTTCTGCCAATTCTTGCAAATCAGCAGGAATTTCTTCAACAGAATAATCAGAACCCATAGCTTCATCTTTCCAGACAATCGCTTTCATGGATACTAAATCCACCACGCCTTTGAAGTTTTCTTCATTACCAATAGGAACATTCAAAGCAACCGCATTGTGACCCAAACGAGCGCGAATTTCTTCAACTACATTGAAAAAGTCTGCACCAGTACGATCCATCTTGTTGACAAAGGCAACGCGGGGAACCTTATACTTATCAGCTTGACGCCAAACCGTTTCGGATTGCGGCTGAACGCCACCCACTGCGCAAAAAACACCCACAGCAGAATCAAGAACACGCAAAGAACGTTCAACTTCAATGGTGAAGTCCACATGCCCAGGCGTGTCAATAATGTTAATTGTATGATCTTTCCAAGAGCATGTTGTTGCCGCAGAGGTAATGGTAATACCGCGCTCTTGCTCTTGCTCCATCCAATCCATGGTGGCCGCGCCATCATGAACTTCCCCAATTTTATGGGATACACCAGTATAGAACAGGATACGCTCTGTGGTGGTTGTTTTACCTGCATCAATGTGAGCCATAATGCCAATATTACGCACGCGCTCAAGTGGTGTCTTTCTAGCCACGATCAATCACTCCTATTCTACCCAGTCTATTTAGAACGAATTTTTAAAACAACAAACTTTAAAAAAATTACCAGCGAAAATGTGAAAAAGCTTTGTTTGCTTCAGCCATGCGATGCGTATCTTCACGTTTTTTAAATGCGCCACCACGGTCATTCATAGCATCAATCATCTCATTGCCCAGGCGGTCTGACATGGTATGTTCGGAGCGATTGCGTGCATGCTCCACCAACCAACGAACAGCCAACGAAGCTTGGCGACGATCGCTTACTTCAATCGGCACTTGATACGTAGCACCGCCAACACGGCGTGATTTCACTTCAACTGCGGGACGAATTGCTTCTAAAACACGATGAATGACGGCCAATGGCTGCTCACCTGTTTTCTCAGCGGCAATATCCATGGCTTTATATACAATATCTTCAGCCTTGGCTTTCTTGCCATCCAACATAATTCTATTTACAACAGTAGATACCTTAGTATCACCATACTTTGCATCCGGCGTTATCGGACGGCGTGTTGCGGGACCCTTACGTGGCATAACTCAATTCCTCTCTTACTTCGGCTTCTTAGCGCCATACTTCGAGCGAGCCTGCTTACGACCCTCAACACCCGTAGTATCCAAAACACCGCGCAATACATGATAACGAACACCTGGCAAATCCTTCACACGTCCACCGCGAATCAACACAACACTATGCTCTTGCAGTTTATGCCCTTCACCGGGAATATATGCAGTGACTTCTTGACCATTGGTCAAGCGCACACGCGCAACCTTACGCAAAGCGGAGTTTGGTTTCTTAGGTGTTGTTGTATAAACACGTGTACACACACCGCGACGCTGAGGACAAGCATCCAAGGCTGGAACCTTGTTGATTTTACGTTTGTCTTTACGCGGCTTGCGAATCAACTGATTAATTGTTGGCATTGTTACCTCTTAAAACTTTGAAAAACCTTTACTATATATGACACAATACGCAAGGCATGTGCCCATAAAGGGTGGCGAAACATAGGGATGAGCTAGGCAACTGTCAACAGTTTAAAAACCGCGACACTCACCACACCCTCTCTATACATAAAAAAAACCCGCAAGGCTCTAAAGCCTGCGGGTTTTTTCAACATCATTTCAAACTAAATGGTACCAGAGACTGGACTCGAACCAGCACGGATTGCTCCACTACCCCCTCAAGGTAGCGTGTCTACCAATTTCACCACTCTGGCAAGTAAACTCTACTCTGCTGCTGGCAAAGCATCTTCAACAGGCTTATTTGTAACACCCTTCAACGCAGCAGGATCAAAACCTACAGGTGCATCTTTTTGAGCATCGGCAGACACCTGATTCACAACCGATGATACTTGTTCAACCACCGAACCTGCTTGCTGCTGGGTAAAAAATGCCAACGACAAACTTGTCATCATAAATACAGCAGCCAAACCGCCCGTTGCTTTACCCAAAAAAGACCCCGAACCTCGACTACCAAACAAGGTTTGTGCGCCACCACCGCCAAAAGACGATCCCATATCGGCACCTTGTCCACGTTGAATCAGCACCACGCCAATCAACAATACAGCCACCAAAAGGTGCACTGCCATCAACACTGTTTCCATGTCTTATCTCCTCAATCTTCAGCGCTATTCGCTGCTTCAATAATTTGCATAAACGAATCCGCTTTCAAACTCGCTCCGCCCACCAAGGCACCATCCACACCCTCACACGCCAACAGCTCTTCCGCGTTTCCTGGATTCACACTGCCACCATACAAAACGCGACAATCATGCCCTAAACGCTGCAATTCAGCATGCACAAATGCATGCGTTTCCTTCACTTGATCCACACTGGCTGTTTTGCCTGTGCCAATTGCCCAAACAGGCTCATATGCAACTGTCAGTGCTGGTGCGCCCGTCAAACCTTCCAACACACTCAACTGCTCTTTTAACACAGAGTGGGTTTGACCGCCTTCACGCTCCTGCAAATGCTCACCAATACATAAGATTGGTTCCAAACCATGTTCCCATGCCGCATCCATTTTTTTACGAATCAAGGTGTTGCTTTCATGTTGAATATCACGGCGTTCTGAATGCCCTAAAATCACATAATGACAGCCCGCATCACGCAACATGACGGGCGAAATAGACCCTGTGTATGCACCACGTGCTTCACAATACATACTTTGAGCGCCCAAACGCACATCTTTCTCTTCAAAAGGTTTTTCCAATGAGTGCAACAATGTAAAAGGCGGCATCAGTGCCACTTCTACATGCTCAGGTGCAGGGTTTACCGCCAAGTCACGTATGAAATCCAAGGACTCTTGCAGTGTGCCATTCATTTTCCAATTTCCAGCAATCAAACAACGTGTTGAACCCGTCATATCACCCTCCATTCAGCAACCATCGTGAAAAACGGTCGCGAAGTGTAAAAAATAGTGAGCGTAAGGCAAGAGAAAGACTAAAAACCGACATTTTAGGAAATTTTATTCACAATGATTTTGGCAATAAAGCAACACTCAACATCTTTTCCAAAACTTCCGGCTGGTAGGGCTTTTGGATATAGCCCGCCAAACCAATGTCAGCCGATCCTTGCAAGGTTTGTTGCTCTTGATATCCCGAAGATAAAAAAACTTTCACATCAGGATTCATATCTTTTAGCTTCTGAAAACATTGCAAACCATTCATTTTTGGCATGGTCATATCCAACAGCACCCCTTGAATATCAGCTTGGTGCTGACGATATACTTCTACACCCGCAGCACCATCTTCCGCAACCAAGGTCTCATAACCAAAACCTTCCAATATCATCACCACGGTTTCTCGAATCATCTCATCATCGTCAACCACCAACACCGTTCCCATCGCATTCGAGCCTACAAACAGTACGGGATCCACATCCTTTTGAGGCATGGAAGGCATCTGACCCACGGGTAAAAACACACGAAACCGCGTCCCCTCACCTTTCTTACTACGCACACTTAAACATCCTTTGTGCGCACGGACTATGCCCAACAAGGCACTCATACCTAAGCCTCGACCCGTAAATTTCGTCGTAAAAAAGGGTTCAAACATACGCTCCAACACACCGACATCCATCCCGCATCCATCATCTGACACTTGCAAACACACATAATCATCTGCCAAACGCACATCAGGCTCACCCACAGCCGCCTGCAAATCTTCAGGTAAGATCTTCTTCATGCTTATTTTCAATGCAATATGACCACCATTCATACCATCCATCGCTTCAGATGCATTGATGACCAAATTCATCACCAATTGTTGTATTTGTGCTTCATCTGCATCAATCATGGGTAGATTCGCATCTAAATCATAGGATAACTCCACCCCCACACCAATACTTACTTCCAACAAAGAGGCTATACTTCGACTCAAGTCTGTCATGTTCAAAGAACGCACTGCTATTTGACCCTGCCCTGCGTATGCTAACATTTGACTACATAACAAACTGGCTTTTTCCGAAGCCATGACGATCCGCTGCAAATGCAAGGATACATCGGTATCAGTTGGTAATTTACACTGTATTAAGCTGGCATTACCCAAAATAGTTGCCAAAATATTGTTAAAATCATGCGCCACACCACCCGCAAGCACACCCAATGATTCAAGTCGCTGTGTATGTTCCACTTGATGCTGCATACGTTCTTTTTCAGCCTCGGCTTCCATTCTTTCACTGGCATCAATGGATAAACCCACAACCCCCAGCATCCTACCTTCATCATCCAATACAGGCGCCTTAATCACATCAAATATACGCAGTTTCCCATCCACACATGGAATATATTCTTGCGCCATAACCTTTTGCTTGGTTTGAATACAAGCTTGATCCGAAGCTCTACAGGAAACCGCCATATCTTTGGGTAATAAGTCTACATAAGCATCCGCTGCCACAAAAGTCTCCGCTGAAATACCCACCGCATCAGTAAAGGCTTTGTTGATCAATTGAATCGAGCCATTCAAATCACTCATCCAAATACCAATCGGTGCATGCTTCAAAATCGTCTGCATATTGCGTTTTTCTTGACGCAATGCCATTTCAGCATTTTTTCTTTGCGTCACATCCCGCGCGATCACCAAACTTGCAGAACGCCCTTCATGTTCAACAGGAATACCTGTAACTTCAGCCCAAAACTCGCTGCCATCCAACCTCAGCAAACGCTCTTCAATCAATGGTAAAGCTTCTTCTTTGGATGCCCTATTTTTCATGCGTTCCGTCACTATGTCGCGATCATCAGGGTGTACAGATCTTAACACTGAACGTCCTAACAAGTCCTTTGCTGTTTCTGCGCCCATCAACTCAAGTCCTATAGAATTAGCAAAACACCACACACCATCTTGATGCACAAGCACAGCATCGGGTGATCGCTCCACCAACTGGCGATACTGTGTCTCACTCGCTTTCAAAGCAGCTTCAGCACATTTTTTCGCTGTGATATCACGTGCCACACCCAATACAGATAGTTCCCCATTGAATAGAATACGAAGCGATGATATTTCAACATCAAACATTTCCCCCGAAGATGAAATGTAACGTACCGATTCTCCCCTAATCACCACGTCATGTTCCATAATATCTTGCACACGTTGCGCCACTAACAATAAATCATCTGGATGAATATGCTTGGCGATCTTAACGCCAATAACGCCTTCTGCTGTCATACCCATACGTTCCAACATATAAGTATTCGCAAACAATATTTTACCTTGACTGTGAATAAAAATACCAATATCTGCGATGTCTACAAAGTGTCGCCACATGGCTTCACTCGCCACCAAATCCGCCGTTTTATGACGTAGAACCTTACGAGCATATCCCAAGCTCAAAATAGCCAGAACCAACAAAAAAAATAGTATTGAACCCAATAACTGCCAAGCATGCGACTCCAACCACACCTCTTCATCACTTAAGTGATCCACATCATATAAAAAACCAGACGCATCAAACGGCTTGTCCAACCAGCCCAAACGCACAAATGTTTTGACCATCAAGCTCAAGCGATGCTCGCTGATATAGCCCACATCCACACGATCCCAAGCCAACAATGGCATCAATGTATTTGCTTCATAAAGCAATTTATCATGTGATAAATGCTGTGTGTTGTATTTTTTTTGAATCAAAGCGATGGCTTCTTCAGGCTGTAATAGGGCATCTCGCCAGCCTTGCTTCGTGGCTTTCACAAAAGCACGCACTTCTTGCGGATATCGCATCACCTCATCTTCCGATGTTAATAAAAAATCATCATAAAAATCAATACCAATGTCTCTAGGATGTAAGATACGGTATGGCACTCCCATCTGATCCAATGTATAAGGTTCATTACTCAGGTAAGCACTCATCCCATCCACAGTACCCCGTTGCAGTGACTCAATCACATACGCATCATTCTGTTCAACTGTCACATCATCTGCATGAACACCCGATGCCTCCAAAGCAGCCCGAATTTCACCATACTTCAAACCTTCACTCAACATCAAACGATGACCCGCCAGCTCTGAAAAATGCCGAATACCAGAGTCTTCTCGTACAATAACTACTTTCGGTGAATGCTGATACAACGCCATCAAAACGCGTATTTTTTCACCTTTAACATAAGCCAGCATATCCGATATTTCCCCAACAGCATAACGGTGCCTACCTTGCTTCAAAAACTTTGTTGCATGCTCACTGGGTTCACCCTCTAAAATTTCAACATCCAAACCCACATCTCGATAATAACCCTTTTCCAGTGCCATATAATAACCTGCAAATTGAAACTGATGCTTCCACTTCAACTGCAATTGAATATGTATGGGTGCAGCTTTCGCCACAAAAGGCGACATCAACAAACCCAACAGACAAATAAAAAACACCCGCATATCCACACTCCTCTCTCACGTCGAAAGCTTGGCACAACCAACTCTAAAATCCAAATGGAATCATATCGTTAAACAGCCGTGCTACTCACCTTATTTCAAGCTAAAAACCGCCACAACCCCTCTCCTTCTCGCGACCGTTGCCTAAGATCACAGACTCCCAAGCACCCCCCTGTATCCCACTTTGTCCTCATCATCATTTCCCTAACTCAATAATGTGCGTAAGCTTTGCCACCTTTTTAAGACCAAGAAGCTAGAAAAATGGCGTACTTAAACAGACCCCTACCTCATCTACTAAGGATTTATATTTATGATTGAAGTTTCATTCTTTGGCGCATTTATCGCTGGTTTATTATCTTTTTTATCACCGTGTGTTTTACCGCTTGTCCCTGCCTATCTATCTTATATCAGTGGTGTATCCGTCGATGCACTACGCAAACAAGAAAACCAAAAATCTGCTGTTCGCCGCACTGCCATCATCCAATCACTTTGGTTTATTCTTGGTTTTAGCCTTATTTTTATTGCTCTGGGCGCATCGGCCACCTTCCTCGGACAATGGCTGCTAAGTCACATGAATATCTTAGCCAAAGTTGCTGGCGGTATTATTTTTATTTTTGGTTTGCATTATACTGGGTTGATTCGTATTCCATTTTTAATGATGGAAGCCAGAGTTGATACGGGCAGTATCAATGCTCACAGTGGCTTGGGGGCGATGCTTTTGGGTTCTGCTTTTGCCTTTGGCTGGACACCCTGTATTGGTCCTATTTTGGGTGCTATTCTTGCAGTTGCAGGTGCGCAGCAAGACATTTCACACGGCATCATTTTACTTGCCCTATATTCAGCAGGACTCGGTATTCCTTTTTTACTCGCCGCCCTTGCCACGGATGCTTTTTTAAATTGGTCACAACGGTTTAAACGTCACTTACACATCATTGAAATCACATCGGGTATATTGTTGATGGTCGTAGGCGCACTTATTTTCTTAGGAAGCTTCAGTATTTTATCGGGATTTATCATTGAATACATGCCTTGGCTCAGCAATATTGAAGCAACATTCAGCGGATAAGGGTAAAGAAGTTGACCCCACAGCAAGCCCATGTTTCAATTGGAAGTATGGACACGCAAGAGAACCAACAACAGATCGAATCCCGAATCACCACCCTCCAAGCGCACCTTAGCACCATCGCACAACACTTGGATAAGGTCATCACCGAAAACAAGCGCCTGCGTGAAGTCGTCCGCTTAGCAGAAAGTGAACTACGCAAACGCAGAGATCGCGTTCAGAATTTGGAGCAAGAGTTAGAAACCTTACAAACGAACGACACTGAAAATTCTACCAATAATGAGAGTAACCATGGCGCATCATAAAGTTGACATCACTCTGTTGGGACAAAAATTTTCCATCCGTACTGAAGATAATCCCGAGGAAGTCCTGCTTGCTGCCCAAACCGTACAAGAACAAATTGAGGAATTACGCGCTGCGGGTATGACAGCAAGCAGCGACCGTTTACTTTCACTTGTTGCTCTAAACTTAGCTGGTCAACTGCTGCGCAAAGATGAATCAGGACATGCCAATTTAGAACACATTATTTCTTCGCTTGACTCTGTCGTTCAACAAGCAGAAAGTTTAGCCAAAGTACCCCTGCGCTGAGCGAGTGGCCTTATGTTGCCTGAGCCGATGCATGTCGATTGGGAGCTTGTCTATACTGATGGTGTGAATGCCGCTTGTCCGGGATACCTAAAATCAGTGTGCGGCGCCCCCCTCGTGTTCGAGGGTTCGACGACTTACCGCCAATACGCCAGAGCGGGGGTACTTTCCCTTCTATAAAGGCTCCACCACAAGCATGACAAAAAAATCACACTTACGCCAACAATGTATTGAACGTCGGCAAAGCTTAGACCTAGCACAGAAAACTATTTTTTCCCAGCGCATTCAACAACACCTAGAACACTTTATACGCACATTTTTCACACATCAAAGCTTGGATATTTTATGCTATCAGTCCTTGCCTTCCGAAGTATCTACTGCTGATATTTTTCACCAAGCACCCCACCACTACTATGCACCTGTCACCCATCAATCAGGACACATGCATTGGCAACATATCACCCCAAAAACACAATGGCAGACAGGCAGCTTTCACATATCCGAACCCATGCATGGACACGTTTGGAAACCCAGCAAAGCACCCGCTTTGCTCATTTCTCCGCTGGTTGGATTTGACACCGCAGGCAACCGCATTGGCATGGGAAAAGGCTGCTTTGATCGTTGGCTTGCCACGCATCAAGATGATATAGATTGCATCATTGGTCTGGCATTTTCCTGCCAAACATGCCGTCATATACCTGTTGAACCTCACGATATACCACTACACACCATCATCACTGAAGAAGGATATATTTCATGTCAGAACAACACATAAACCTATTGGTTATTGGTGATATCTTAGGAAAAGCTGGACGTAAAGCTCTACGCGACCACCTACCTCGCCTCATTGACCAGCATTTGATTGATTTTGTGGTTGCCAATGGTGAAAACCTTGCAGCAGGCTTCGGTACAACACGCAAGGTCGCCGATGAGGTCTTTGATTCTGGCGTACATGTTCTCACCAATGGCAACCACTGTTGGGATCAACGTGATTTCATGAAGACCATTGATGAAGATGATCGTTTTGTTCGCCCTGCCAACTTCTTTCCTGAAGCACCAGGGCAAGGTTGGACGATTCAAGAAACCGCAATGGGGCATCCCGTGGCTGTCATCAACACCATTGGACAAATTTTTATGAGTGGCACTTGGAACTGCCCCTTTGAAGCAGCGGATCAAGCCCTTTCGGAAATACCTTCCGATGTTAAAGTCATTTTGATGGATATACATGCCGAAACCACCAGTGAAAAAATGGGCATGGGCTGGCATTTGGATGGACGTGTTTCTTTTGTTTACGGCACTCACACGCATATTCCAACCTGTGACGAAATCATTCATAGCAGTGGTACTGCATATCAAACCGACATTGGCATGACGGGCTCATACCAGTCCATCATTGGTATGAAAAAGGAGGGAGCATTACACCGAATGATTACCCGTCTTCCACAACGATTCGAGGCAGTGGATCGTGGTGCAACCATTTTTGCAACCCTGTTAAGCTGCGATTTGCACACTGGAAAAACCATCCGCATTCAACGCATCAAGGTGGATCCCAGCAGCTAAGCCGAATGATTCGGGCATTAATAATGGGAGAAACAGCGCATAAGCCGCTAAGGAGCCACCGACTTTCGATTGCCAAACCAAGCATCTGGCAGGTTTAAAAAACGATCAATCAAACCCGAACTGGGTGCGCCAGCATCTTTGGGCGATACACCATCCACTTGTGCATCGGCAACAGGTCCGTACACATGGTAAGCCCGTCGAAAAATAGAATGCCCACTTCCACCCAAAACATAGCCCAAAATTGGTAATTTTGTTAACACCGCATCCAAATTCTGAAAAGGCTGCGCCACCAACATGACATCCACATTCCCAACATCTAGGTCAAACGTTCCTTGACCTGCAAGTTGGACTGCCGATGAATCCAATGCCAAACGTTGAATCTTCATGTCACGATTGTGCAGTGTCGATTCCACTTGCAAATGTTCGTACACCAAACCTTTACGCGTTAGATCAGGGCGACGCGCCAACAAAAGCCGAGGCAAGTCTGCCCAACTCAATACCGCTAAAAACTTGGTCAGCGTGCCTCCTTTTAAAATTTCACCATCCCTTGAATGAATACGTAGGCGACCCCGCAAGCCTTGCCACCAAGGCTTATCGCGAAAAAGGAAGCCTTCCCCCAGTAATACTGCATGCATTTTTCCACCTTCCAACAAGGTGGATAACTTTGCATGCTGCATCAAAGCTCCCAAGGAACCATCCAATATTGCATAACCCTGCCACTTCATACCACCCAATGTTTCGGGTGTAAGCAGTGCCGATATTAAAATTTTATCCCGTTGCATGAGTGCGGTAAGATGGTGAATATCAATCTTCCCACCCTTTAATACATTAAAATGAGCTTCAACATCCTCCAAAGATAGTGCTTTAGAGGTGATACGCGATGCCTTCACCTGAGATGCCACGCTCTGATTCGATGACATATCCAAATGCACGGCTTGCATGCGCGTCTTATTCCATTCAAATTGATCAATATCCGCCCATATATGCCAAGAACGTTGCTCTAATCCCTCACCTCTGGGCACATGCTTGGGCAAAGCCTGCCGATTCAGGTAAGCTCCCTTCATATTCACCTGCCAAATACCCTTATCCAAAGGTAAATAAAGCCTTACATTTCCATCCACAGCATCCGTTTTGAGGTTTGAAATATTCAGTACAATCCGCTGTGAACTCACCTCACCATACGCATCGAATTGTAATGGCGCTTGATGACTACTGATGTGGGTTAATTGAAAGGTTTTCTCCGACATCACGCCTTGATAATGCAGCTTCCAAGTCTGATTTTGTTGCTTATGTGAACCGAGTAGATTCTGCCAACTGGCAGCATCCAAATTCAAATCCCCCATCCACTGATGACCATCAAAACCCACGCTTGCCTGCCACTTCCCTTGCGCTGATTCAATGGGTAATTGATAACGCTTCACCCATCTGTTTAATACCCCATCAATATCTCCATTCAGTTTTTTTAACGACCAAAGACTTGCATCACTTTCATTTTGGCGCAGCGAAAAACTGACAGACGCATTCAAATCATCGTCATGTCCATGTAATTTTTCACCTGTTAAGCCAAGTTTCATATCCCAAGTCAAATCACCCGAATCCAACCAAAATGGATGGTCATATAAACGAACATGCCAAGCTTTCTTCGGTTTAAAATGCGTTGAAAGTTCCGTAAAATCACCCGAACTTGGCAGCCATTGCAAGGAAAATTCTGTTTGAGCCGGTGCATCCGAGATCCATGCGAATGTTGACGATGTTTTTCTTGAAGCTTGTGGCGATGCCCAGGCTTGGAGTTTAGCAACATCTACATCCCCATGACCTTTCACATGAATGGCAATGTTATGCCAAGGAATCCACAATGTGCCTTGCACTTGACCGATACCCTGCGGCAGCCGTGCTTGATGAATCATAGCCTGCAAGCCACGTTCATTTAAATCCACATGACCTTGGGTATCTCGTAAGGAACCTTTCTTCCCCAGTGAAATATCAGCAGCATAGACATCAGCTTGCACCCGATAATGCAAATCCTTCCATACTGATGCCTCAGGTATATCTGGGAAATTCCGCCAAGGGAATGTAAGACGAACATTCACGCCCTTGCCAACGCCTGCCTGCATATCATCCAACCATTGATGCCATACCATATCATCATCCAATGGCTTCAACCATGACCACAACAAGGGCATATCCAGATGTGATGATTGAGCTTTTAAAGTCAGTATACCTTCTTCCCAACTCACGTTTGCAGATGCATTATTTTTCGTTTTCGACCACCTTACATCCTGCATATCCCATTGAATGGGCAAACCTTTTGAAGATAAACGACATGAGAATTTCCCCTCTATCGCATCAACAGGTATATATAACGATGCACTTTTCCATTGTATGAGCGAAGCATCACCGCCTTCTAACAGCCAGCTCCCCTGCCAAACTTTCTGTTGATGGTCAGTCTGACGATGAACATCAAAATTGCCCGATAATTTCCCATGCATCCAGTGTCGCCAAGCCTTGGGCAGTGCCTCCAAACTCTGAAAGTTTACATGCACGCTATCGGCTTGAAGCGCCTCATCATAATGCAGTAAGGCTTGAAAACTTGGCGTATTCAGGCGAACTTCATGCAGTGATGGCAATAATTTCAAGGATTGAATATGTAAACCTGATGATTCTTTCTTCCAAGCCCAATGTACATGCACATCATCAAGCTCAACCCGTATGGGTGTCCATGCTAAGGCACTTGAATCTTTACCCTGAACAAGCTGAACATTCGCATCACCACCCTTAATATGGATGGATTTTAGCCCCAAGTTTCCTTTCAATAAATCAGCTAGCGAAAGGCGAACTTCAAAGCGACTATTTTTCAATGACAGTCCCAAATCATCCCGAGAGAAGCTGGAATGCTTGGCTATAATCCCAACATTCCAGCCCCATGTCCAAGATAATTCTCCCAAATTGACCGAGGATAAATTCAATTCTTGTTGAACAATCATTTCCAATTCAGGTTGTAAGCGCTTGATATCAGGAAAAAATTGATACAATAACAGCAGCGATGCCGTAAAGAACAACATCAACAATAAAAAAACGCGCCAACATGTCGTTAGCGCGTTTTTAAAATATGTCATCAAGAACACTTGCTTTAGACAATCAACAACAATAAATTATGACTTGCTAGAAGTACCTTTCATTTTAGCCACTTTCTTTTTCAACGCAGCCAACAAACCATCAAAACCATGTCGTCTTAACGATGATTTAAAATCTTTACGAAACGTTCCAACCAAACTTACACCTTCAATTTTAATGTCATACACCATCCAACCATGTGCTGTTTGATGCAAACGGTAAGCAACAGGCGTAGTTTTATTCTCGCCCACCACCCGTGTTTTCACACGCGCTTTGTTCTTTCTAAATTCAGCATTATCATACTCAATGGTTTGGTTTTTATACGCAGCCAAACGATTACCATAGGTATATTCCAATAAATCACGGAATACAGCCGTAAATACTGCTTGCTGTTCTGATGTTTTTTTCTTCCAACTTCTGCCCACACTGCGGCGTGCCATTTCAGCGTAATCAAAGCGACCTTCAACTTGCTGACGAATCGCCATACGATCTTTATCTGTCAATGCACCCGTACTGGTACGCTCTCGTAGAACATTCACAATACCGCCCACAGCAGCTTGGACAACGGCTTTGGGTCCATTATCTTCAACCCCCATTGATAAGGCAGGTATTGCCAACATGCATATTCCAACCCACATTGCTTTCATTGTTTTACCCATATTCATCTCCTTACTCAACTTCGAGCCATGATATTTTAGTCAACATTCTCACCCGCTACCAAGTAGCAATCATTACTCTTTCCCTTGGAAAATATACTTGCTAATCAAATCTTCAATATTGATGGCAGATTCTGTCTCCTCTATCTCATCCCCACTCGCCAACATGGCATCATCAGCCCCTTGCGACATGCGAACATAACGCTCCCCAATAATACCCTTGGTGCGAACAGCTGCGATCGCATCCGTGCTTAAATGCACATCATTTTGAATTTCCATATGAATCACGGCTTCGCTATCATCATTCAAAGCAACCGACGATAAGCGACCAATGGATACACCAGCCATCATCACATCTGCACCCACACGCAAACCACCCGCATCATCAAAGGTTGCGCTTAAAGTATAACCTGATGACCCCATACCACCAATTTGCCCCAACTTGATGGCCATCCATGACATCGAAAGCACACCCACCAGCACAAATATTCCAACAATAATTTCAACCTTGCGATACGACTGCATGATTCCTTCTCCTCACCTTGTTCATTTTTTTATAAAAAAATCGATGTCAGTATATAATCTAAGATTAAGATACTCACAGAACTCACCACCACGGCTTGCGTTGTCGCGTGTGCCACGCCTTCTGTCGTTGGTTCAGCCCGATAGCCCATATAGGTACAAATCACACCCACCAAAAAGCCAAAGACCAAGGCTTTCAACCAACCTGCATACAAGTCCATCGGAATAACCTTGGCAACCATTTCACCTGTAAAAGCACCTGCGTTTACCCCCAACAATTCCACACCCACCACATAACTCGCCGCCAAACCAATCACATCAAAAAGAGATACCAACAACGGCAATGCCAAGGTCGTAGCGATAATACGCGGTAAAATAACACGCGCATGCGGATTGATGGCCATCATTTGCAACGCATCGAGTTGTTCTGTCACCCGCATAATACCAATTTCAGCGGTGATACTCGATCCCGCTCGTCCGACAAACATTAAGGCTCCCAACACAGGACCAAGTTCGCGTAAAATAGACAAAGCCACACCTGAACCCAACAAGGATTCTGAACCAAATTTTGCCAGTGTATAGTAACCTTGCAATGCCAATACCATGCCCGTAAAAGCACCTGTAATCGCCATAATAATCAACGATCCCACACCCAAAGCATACATTTGCAACATAAAATGCTTGCCTTGCCAAGGTCTGCGAAACAAGTAGCCCAAAGATACCGCACTCAATACCGCTGCATCACCAAATTTCTCAATGGACTGTAAGCACCAACGTCCAAGACCACCCAGCATTTGAAACATCGCGGGTTGTTTTTTTTCTATAGCACTCATGATGACATCCTCACCGTACCGGGTTTATGCATCAAATCATCGATAAAAGCCGTTTCACTGCGTGAAAAAGGAATCGGACCATCGGGGCGACCTTCAATAAATTGCACCACACGTGCATCATCACTGTTACGAATCACCTCAGATGTTCCTTCAATAATAACCTCGCCTTGCCACAAAAGAATGAGATGATCTGCGATTTCTAAGCCCGCATGTACATCATGGGTCACCACAATAGATGTCATTTTAGCTTTTTTGGTTAAATCCGAAATCATATTGGAGATGACACCCGCAGAAATGGGGTCTAAACCCGATGTTGGTTCGTCAAAAAACACCACTTCAGGGTCCATTGAAATGGCACGGGCAAAAGCCACACGTTTCGCCATACCGCCTGATAATTGCGAAGGCATCATATCTTCAAAGCCACGCAAGCCCACTTGTTCCAATTTCATGGTCACAATCGTTTGAATAATGAAATCATCCAAATCACTATGTTCTCGCAAGGGAAAGGCAACATTTTCAAACACACTCAAGGAGTTCAAAAGTGCTGAATATTGAAAGACCATGCCCATTTTGGCGCGCAATTCATACAGACGTTTTTGTTTAATACCCACAAGGTTTTCATCACCAAAATAAATATTTCCCGATGTCGGACATTCCAAACTCGCTAACAAACGCAGCAATGTCGTTTTACCTGAACCTGACCCGCCCATAATCACTGTCGTTTCATGGGACTTAATATGAAGGTTGACATTATTTAAGGCTTTAATGTTTCCAAATTTTCGGGATAAATGCTCAGTACGAATCATGACTGAAACATAATCAATAATTTTGTAAACGAAAGCTTAAGCATGAATTTCATAAGCACGAGGCTGTTGAACATAGGCAATGGCTTGCTTACAGGCATCATGTAAACCTTGATTTTGAGCAAGCTGGGCAGCAAGAGCCGAGGCTAAACGGCAACCCGTACCATGGTATTGAAAATCACCCCATGCCTGTTTGGGATGTGAAAACACATCACTTTCACCATCCACACTCACCCACACATCGCGCAATACATCGCCTGAGCCATGCCCTCCTTTTAACAACACAGAACAGCCCAAATCATTCACCAATTGTCGAGCCGATACCACAGCATCCACAACATCAGCCTTTAACAGAACCGATGCCTCACCCAAGTTTGGGGTCAATAAGGTGGCTTGTTGAATCAAGGTATGTTTTAACGTGTCAAGCGCGCCTTCATCCAACAAGCTGCGCCCACTGCTGGATACCAAGACAGGATCGACCACCAAGGGTTTACCAGCATGATATAAATCCAAACATGCTGAAACAGTCGCAATATGTGCTGCATCCAAAAGCATACCTGTTTTCACCGCTAGCACATCGTACACATCAAAAATGGCATGCAGTTCGGCATCCAGTTGTGCCAAAGAAACAGGCTCAATACGTGTAATGACCTGATGATTCTGTGCCGTTAATGCCGTGATTGCACTACACCCCTGCACACCCAAATCATGAAACACGCGCAAATCAGCTTGAATCCCTGCGCCACCACATGAATCTGAGCCACCAATCGTTAAACACACAGGTAAACGACTCATGCCTTTTTCCAAGCTTGCAGCAAATCTTTCGTTCGTTGCTGTACATTCTCAACATCAAATAATCCAGAAATCACAGCCGCAGATGTCGCGCCCGCTTGCTTCACTATCGCTATATTTTCAAGATTGATGCCACCAATGGCGCAAAGATTGGCATCAGGAAACATCTGCCTTGCCTTTTGCAAACGAGGCAAACCCAAAACAGGCACATCAGGTTTACTTTGACTGGAAAATACTGCCCCGAAAGAAACATAATCTGCGCCTTGCTGCAACGCCAATTTGGCAAACACGGCATCGGCGCGGCATGTCATACCAATCAGCATATCACCCACGTCATCACGAGCCGCTGCCAGATTCACCACGTCATCACGCCCCAAATGTACACCATCTGCGCCCACTTCTTTTGCCATTTGCACGGAATCATTGACGATAAAACAAGCATCATAAGCTTTCGTTAATTCACGCAAGGCTACCGCACGCTTGAATACGCGTTTATAGCCTGCTTTTTTATCACGAAATTGTAAGGTTTGAAGCCCACCCTTTAACGCTTCTTCCGCCTTTAACAGCAATGTTTCAGTAGCTAGGTCTGCGGGTAATATGCCATACAAACCTGTTATATTTGATTTCATGCGTCCAAAAGTTTTAACAAATCCGTAAATCGCGGCAATGACATCACACGTTCTGCATATTCTTCGGGCACATCTTGATAGCCATGTTCAGCAAAGGCGACTGTATGACATTGAGCTGCAAAACCCGCTTCCACATCAAAACGTGTATCCCCTGTCATCACCGCTTCTGAAGGCTCAATACCCATCGCACGGCAGCATTCAATCAACATATCTGGCGCAGGCTTTTTGGCGAAACCATCTTCAGGCGACAATGCCAAGCTCATATAATCATCCAAGCCCAAGGCTTGGGTCACTTTCACACGCGCTTTAGCAGGTTTAGCTGTGACAATACACATCGGCAAGCCCTTGGCTTGAATCGCATCCAATGTTTCTTTAACACCATCAAACATACGACCAAAATCCGCAGGGCTTTGTTCATAAAAATCTGCAAACGCATGGTACATCGCCATGGTTTCAGGATGATCCATCGGCTTGCCCAAGACATTGGATGCCAATTTTTGCGCACCACCTCCGACATGCGGCTGTGTTTCTGCGAGTGTCATTTGAAAATCATAACCCAGCTTTTTCAAGGCACGGTTGGCATTGGCTTGAATATCGGGAAGCGCATCAATCAATGTACCATCCAAATCAAAAATAAATCCTTTAATAGACATCACGTCCCCTTTTCTAACTATTTACTGATGTTACGCACTATTCACGAGCGCTAAAAATTTCATGTGTTTTTTTACCACAGAGACACGGAGAAAAAAAAAGGCTTATACAGTAACGCGTAAAAATGTTACGAATTTTGCATGAAACACAGGCTCCTAGTACGTCACCCTCGAGTGCTTGTATCGAGGGTCTTTTGTTTCAAATCATAGATCCCCGATACAAGATTTCGGGGATGACGCTGTTTTTTACAAGCTGCGTAACATCAGCTGTTTATACATACGTCAACCAAGCTTCATGCTCAGGGCTACGCCCATGTACCACATCAAAGTATTTACTTTGTAATTCTTCGGTAATCGTGCCACGAGTTCCTGAACCAATCGTACGACCATCCAGCTCTCTAATCGGTGTAACTTCTGCTGCCGTACCTGTAAAGAAAGCTTCATCTGCCACATACACTTCATCACGGGTGATACGTTTCTCTTTAACTGTGTAACCCGCTTCTTCTGCCAATTGAATAATCGTCGCGCGGGTAATGCCATCCAAGGCACTGGTCAATTCAGGTGTATAAATCACCCCATCACGCACCAAAAAGAAATTTTCGCCCGAGCCTTCGGCCACCATACCGTCCACATCAAGGAACAAGGCTTCATCATAACCATCGCGGACGGCATCGGCTAAACCCAACATCGAACTAATATAGTTGCCATTGGCTTTGGCTTTGCACATGGCAATATTCACATGATGACGGGTGAATGAGCTGGTACGAATGCGAATACCCTTGGTGATACCTTCATCGCCCATGTATGCGCCCCATGTCCAAGCAGCCACCATGGCATGTGACTTCAAATTATCCGCACGTAAACCCATACCTTCCGAACCATAAAATACCATCGGACGCAAATACGCTGAGTCCAAATCATTATCGCGCACGGCTGCCAACTGTGCCGCATTGAGCTCATCTTTTGTAAATGGCATCGGCATATTCATAATTTTAGCCGAACGAAACAAACGATTCGTATGTTCTTCCAAACGGAAAATAGCCGTGCCTTTCTCCGCATGATAGGCACGTACCCCTTCAAACACACCCATACCATAATGCAGGGTATGCGTTAGCACATGCACTTTGGCTTCACGCCAAGGCACCATTTTACCATCCAGCCAAATCACACCATCCATATTTTCAAAACTCATACTAAACACCACCCAACCATTAAATTATTGACACCAATTATTAGCGATACAAACAAAGGTATGCTGTTTGCTCACTCACTTGCACAGTAAAACTTTTATTGGCAGCCACCTCAAAGGATTCTCCTGCTGTAAATGTTTGCCAAACATCACTCACTGGCAATTGCACACGCAAGCTTCCTGAAACAACCCGCATGACTTCCAAGCACGATGTGTTGAACACATATTCACCCTCTGCCATCACGCCCATCGTTGCCGCACCTTCTTCATTTTCAAAGGCTAACGACTTTACCTTGCCATCAAAGTATTCGTTCACTTGAAACATATCATTATTCCTTAGTTGTAAGGCTTAAGTTTTCATCCACACGGGAAAACAACTCCTTGGCAAAACGACGCGCCAATTTTGCATTCGACCAATGATTATTTTTATAAGCTTGAGCCACGGTATGAATTTCAAAACGGGTCACAATTTTGTCTACCCCATCATCAGCTTTCATCGATTGATTCAACACACGCGTCACAAACCTGTAACGCACTGCCATCACACCACTACCGCCCATAATGCTCGAATAACTTGCACTCTTTGAACGCTTACGCACCCAGTCCGTGGTGATTGTACCACTGGCAGAATCCACACTTTGCACAGGAAGGTTTAAACCAGTCATGGCATCCAACACCGCCGAAAAAACATCCGCCGAAGATCTGTCATAAATTTTCGTATCCAAAGCAACTTGCTTCCCACTTATTTTTTTAGAAATACGTTTTGGCATTCTTTTAACCACAGCAATTTGTTCTGCATGTGGCATGTCCACCTTACCCAATAAGCTGGGAGGAATATCCAATGGTGGACGTGACTCTGCAACAACTTTCTTCTCGACTGTAGAAGCCTTTCCTCCTTCACCCGCAGCCCAAAACAACTTGGTATCTTTACTCACACATCCTGTCAATCCTAACACAGCAACAGCCGTTGCACTGATGATTACAACATTGATTCGTTTCATGGAGAGGGATTTAAGCGGTGCTGGTGCCATTGGTCAAGCCACGTTCGAGACCATCATGATTAAAGACATTCACTTCAAATAAAAAAAACACAAGCAACATCATTTTTCATACAGCATAATCTGGCAACAACACATTGTTTTTTTGCACCAAAGTTACACCAAACACAGCTGATAACACCCCTGCATTGAATAAATCCTGACTTCTCCCATGACAAATTTCACCCTGCTCATCAATAAGAATGAAATAATCTGCAATCGCAGATGCCTGTTGCAAATCATGCAAAACAAGCACAATAGATCGACCACTGCGGGCTTCCTCTTTTACCATCTTCATACAGCGAACTTGATGTTTTAAGTCCAAATGTGACGTTGGCTCATCCATCAGCCATATTGGAACATCCCTTAACATCAAGGCCGACAGTTCCACACGTTGCCGCTCACCACTGGAAAGCTCCGCTAAACTTCGTTTCAACAAGCCGATCATATCAAACACCAACGCCATGGATTGAATAGCTTGGCTAGAAGCTCCAACCAAAGCCAATCTTTGCTCCACCGTTAAGCCAAACTCTGTTGGAGGAAAATCACCTTGCCATGCAAGTTTTTGTGTGATTGATTGTCTATCATCACGGCATAAATCCTTACCCATACACTCAATATGTCCTTGCACTGGCATCAAGCCTGCCATTGCCAACAACAAGCTGGATTTTCCTGCACCATTGGGGCCAAGAATCACCGTGATTTCACCCACCTTGATGTCACAACTTAGCTTAGAAAAAAGCACCTTGTTTGCACGGGAAACCGTCATATCTTTAAGTCTCATCAATACGCTCATGGGCAACGCTTCACCAACAAAAACAAAAACACTGGCACACCCAACATCGCAGTAAGGATACCAACAGGTAATTCAGCAGGTGCAATCACAGTGCGCGCCATAGCATCTGCGAGCATCAATAAAATACCCCCACCTATGGCAGAGGCGGGCAATACAAGTGCATGCAATGAACCAAACAATAAACGCATTAAATGTGGCACAATCAAGCCAACAAAACCAATCGTGCCTGCGGCAGTCACAGCCAAAGCCGTCACCACTGAAGCCAACAACAAAAGCCGTTGACGTAATCGTTTCACATCAACACCCAACGCTTCTGCATGTCGCTCGCCCAATAAAAGCATATCCAAGGAGCGAGATAGCAACAAACCACAGGCTAAGGCAACAACCCATGCGAGCAACAGCAAGGGTATCGGTAAATCAGAATGCGACAAATCACCCATCATCCATGAAAAGGCTCGAAACAAACCTTGTGCTGGTAAAAGAGCAAGCAACAATGCCAAAATAGCCGACCAAAAGGATGCCAGCACAACCCCAGCTAAAAGCATGCGATTGGCTCCCAAGTTCGAAAAAAACATGATACAAACAATACCAAGCCAAGCCCCCATAAATGCGCCTGCTGACATCACCCATGTCGAATCTGGCATCAACATCAAACCTGCCACTGCACCTGCGGATGCACTTCCAGCAACACCAAGCACATAGGGTTCTGCCAATGGATTGCCAAGTAACACCTGAAACCACGCGCCTGCCAATGCCAATAAGCCGCCCACAGCAAAGGCGGTTAATAAACGGGGCAACCGTAATTCCCACACAATCATAGCATCTTGTCCACTGGCATTCAGCGGGTTGATCCATTGATCGCCCATGCCAAGCCCCAACAAAAAAACACCCATAAGCGTGATGAACGTCAGCGTCCACTTGAATATCATGGGGAATCCACCTTTGTGAACAACTTCTGCAACGCTTCCAAGCCATCCATCAAGCGTGAGCCAGGGCGATGTAAAATATCAGGGTTGATGGCAAGTACTTGAACATGACCATAGCCCAACCATTTTTGCCAAAATATACGGCGTTCTTTGATGTTTCGTTGTTCAAGCGGGACAATAACCAGATCAGGTCTGGCTCTTAGCACCGATTCAACATTGATACGGGGGCTATCCATCGGAATATCAGCAAAGATATTGTGACCACCAGCTTCATCAATCAGTGCGTTGATAAAGCTTAAACCACCCACGGTTAACAGCGGATCTGCCCACAACTCATAAAACACCCGTATATGAGTATCGGCGTGTTTTCGTACGTGTTGCAAACGTATACGTTGTTTTGAGACCAATGTTTTGGCTTCTTGTTCATGCCCTGTGATTTGACCGAGTCGTAGCATATCCTGAAAAACACCTTCAAAGTTTTTAGGATTTGAAACAATGATGGTGATCCCCATCTTTTCCAACTGCACAATGCCTTTAACATTGCGGCTCATCACCACCGCAGCATCAGGTTTTAAGCGTAAAGCTGCCTCAACATGAATGCCCTGATAGTTACCAACACGGGGTAATGTTTTGGCAGCTTCTGGATAATCACAATAATCAACCGCACCCACCATCTGTGACGATGCACCGATGGCATAAAGCATTTCACAGGCGTGCGGTGCAAGTGCAAGAATGCGCTTAAATGTTTCTGCTTGAGCCATATTAAGCGACAATAGCGTGTAAAAAAAAAGTACGATTAAAACGAATATTTTCATTGTAAACGAAACACAATGGGCATGCGGTATACGCCATTGGAGAGTGCAATATGATGAAGCTGTAGCAAACCATGGTAGGCAGCGCGGTCCAAAATAGGATAACCACTGGAAGATTTCAGGGTCACCTTCCGAATAGATTTTTGTTGTATCTCTAGCTGCAATTCAACCTTTCCTTGCCAACCATGTCGCCTGGCTTGTTTGGGATAATGGACGTTCATTAAAATACGCATTTGAAGTGCTTTGGGTACTGTGTTTGTACCTTTAACCTGTTGATTGATGGCAATATTGTTGTTTTTCATTGCGTGGGAAGCATGAAAAACATGTTGTCCTGCTTGCTTTGGACTTGATTGGGATTTATGCCCCACTTTGGCAAGCATCGCATCATTTTCTTTGTGGTTTACTGCGATAACAGGTGGTTTCTTGGGTTGAGTAAAGTGTTGACTCAGCCTGACGTGTCTTAAGGATTTCGTGTCTTTTTGCTGTTTTTTCTTATGAAACACTTGTTTTTTCACATGCTTTGCCACCATTTCAGTATGCTCCGGCCTGTGAGCGACAGCCTGTGCTTTTATTTGCCCAACCATCAACGCAATCTCCATGGGTTGTTGCTGAATAGATGGTGACTTTGTTGAAGGTATAAAAACCCATAGCAAAGCATGCAGACCGATAGCCGCAATAACTGCGGCTATCCATCGTACAGCATGTTCACGTTTGAACATTAAAAATCAGAGCTGATACCACCATACCAAGCACGACCCAACACACCATAACCAGACACTTCTTCATAGCGAACATTGCCTGCATTTTCAACACGAGCCGTAAGCTTCCATTGTTTATTAATGGGATAATTCATCCGCATATCTATTTTTTTATACGCTTCCATATACTTCTGATTGCCTGCTGATGAAAAACGAGGGCCAACAATATACCATAACACTTCTGCATGAAGTTTTGCAATGGTGGAGCCAAACGTAACACTACCTGATTCTTTGGCTCTACGTGCAAGCCAGCTTCCAGTGGTCAAATCTTTGGCATCCAAATAAGTCCAATTGGCTTGCAAATACGAGGCTTGATAAGCCATATTCGCAGAAATTTCCAAACCTTGTGTATGAGCTTTGCCAATGTTGATTGGACTATAGAAAAATGTAGGAGAAGCCTGCCAAACAATCAGATCTTGGTAGTTTTGATGAAACCAAGTGGCATGGATTCCAGCCTTCATATTACTGTGCTGATACTGATAACCGAGCCCAATATCCCACCCCTTACTTTTTTCAGGTTTTAAATTGGCATTACCTGCTGAAAATGCAGATGCTGGAAAGTATAAATCATTCAGCGAAGGTGCTTTAAAACCCGTGCCATAATTCGCACTCACTTTTAAACCATCCAAGGGGTGTAAAGCAACGCCTAATTTGTAAGTCACCTGATTGGGTGTTGCCGAATTTTTATCATAACGCATGGAAGCATTCACATCAGCCATTCCCACAGAACCACTCAATGCAGCAAAACCCGCTGCTTGTGTGATAGCACGATTCAAACGTGCACTGTTGCTGTACCCTTGACTACGATACATATCGACACCTGTAAGCAGTGATAGCGCCTCCCAATCAATATGATTTTGCCATGTCAGTTGATCTATTTGCGTGCGAAAATCTGAATTATTAAAGCCCCCAGCTGGATCATAACCAATGACATCATCAATTGAACGAGACAGTTGCAGGCTATTTTCAATGCTATCGGATAGGGGATAGGTCAATTTCACACTTGCAACAGATTGCTTCGTATTGCTTGTATAATTCAAAATATCTTGCAAAGGAAAACCGCCATCCAAGCTTGTTTTACCATTCACATGCCTTACAATCAGCGCCAACTCACCTTTGCCAACAGGTAGGTTGAGTCTCCCAGACAAGGTAAACTGGCGGTATGGGTCATTCTCCTTGCCTTTTACTGCGGCCGAAACACTGGCTGTACGCAAACCATTGGCTGTCAAAGCATAAGATATATTGGATGCGGTTTTTCCAAGCACACTGACCGCAGCAGAGGATGTACCATAAGAACCTAGCTCTCCTGATATGTGCGTCTTTGATCCTTGTGTTCCTTTGCGTGTGAAAATTTGAATCACGCCACCCATAGCGTCACCACCATACAATGATGATTGCGGACCACGAACAATTTCAATTTTTTCAATATCTGCCGTTGATAAGTTTGCCCAATCAAAACTACCTGTTGTTGCAGAGCCTACGCGAACACCATCAATCAAAACTAAGGTTTGCCCACTATTTCCGCCCCTTAAAAAAACAGAGGTTGTTTTTCCTGCACCACCCGAAGATGCCACATCCATCCCTACTTGTGATCGAAGGATATCCACCACCGTAGTGGCTTGAGATTGCTCAATATCTTTTCTGCTAATCACTGTTGTATCTGCGCTGATTGAGGCTTGATTTTGCCCAATTCTATCCGCAGTAATCATGATGTTGGGTAATGTCTCCAGTGCTTGTACTGGACTGGCAAACAGGCTTGCTGTTAATGCCATGGATATATTGATATGTCGATTCACTTTTTTCCCTTTGCACCCGCCGTGCGCATTTATCATCAGGGTAGGTTGAAAGAAAAAAAGACGTACATGTTTTGCCACATTCAAAGAATAGAGGTGCGGCGAAGGCATACACGACCTGCCTCCCTCCGAGACCATCCTGTTTGGAACCCGTAAGTTCCGTGCTTCAGGCCGGTCTCCTGGCTCGTCTTCATCCGTAGCTATGATTCCTTCCCAGTTTCCCAGTGGAGTAACATAGCTTTGTCAGACTTACAGTAGCGGGGGCTGCGTTGGAATTGACTACTTAGAGCCGCACCAAACTTCCCGTTTCACCCGTGGTCTCACGACACTAAGGCACCTAAAACGCCGCGCACTTTATCCGCTCACCCTGTCAATGCAATCAATAACCACCTACTGAAGTAGCTGGCTTGTTTTTTCCGCACTATAAGTGCAGTTCAGGCTAAAACCTGCTGCAAGCCCCCGTCCCAAGGCGGCTAAAGATAACGACTGTAAGTCCTACTCAACATGAAACTCATCATCTTTTTCCACATGATTCTCTATGTAAGCCTTCATCATTTCATCCGTTATATTCCCTGTGCTACAAGCAAAGTAGCCTCGCGCCCACATTCGTTGACCCCAATACTGTTTACGTAGCGAAGCAAACTCACGCTGTAATTTATATGAGGATTTACCTTTTAACTTTTAACTTTTGTATCAGCTTACTAACCGACACCTGCGGAGGAACCGACACCAAAACATGCACATGATCTACTGCCACCACTCTAGACAATATCTCCACACTCATATCTGAGCATATTGCCGACATAACTCGCGAAGACGCTCACCTATATCTTTTGCCAACACTCTATTCCTGTATTTTGTGCACCATACAATATGTAAGTGTATCTGAAATACAGAATGACTACCCCGCCTATAATCTTTCATTCTTCCAAGCGTAGTGCATCATGCTAAAAGCTGGCATCTGAAGCTGGGGGTTTTAACTCCCTCAAGGGGATATAATTAAATATAGCATATTTATCAATCATTTAGAAGATTTTAAAGCAATGATTTTGCATGGTTTGTTAAATGAAAAATTACGAAGTAGGGAGTGCGGAATGTCGGATGTATACAACAATAATCATTGTAACATTGAGCTGTGGATGGACAACACTGAAAACAGTACAGCATATTCAACACAGCAAGAGGTTTTACAGAGTATTATCAACCCATGAATTCAATCACTGATGTTACGCGCTTGACTGAAACAGATCGTCACCCTCGAGTGCTTGTGTCGAGGGTCTATGGATAGATTTCCGATAAAAGATTTGGGGGGTGATGCTCTGGTGGGTTTTAGGGAGGGATGCAAGAAAGCATAGGTTGACGCGGTAATCATAACCCTACCCCTAAGGCGTACAAGCCAGACGTAAACTTTTTTCTAATTCATTAAGATTATATGGCTTCTGAACAAAGCCAGCCAAGCCAGATCCGTCAAATCGATTCGTCACATCTTGTTTATTATAACCCGATGATAAAATCACTTTCACATCTGGGTTGATACGTTTAAGTTCACGAAAACAACCTTCCCCATCAAGCCGTGGCATGGTCATGTCCAGTAAAATAGCCACAATTTTATCCTGATACTGCTGGTAGATTTCTATGCCTTCTTGACCATCGGCAGCTTCGAGTACATCAAAACCTATATCTTCCAACATAAGTGAGGAAACTTCACGGATCATATCCTCATCATCAACCACCAACACTGTACCACTTGGCTGCCATGTATTCTTAGACAGTGGTGTAGGTTCAGCATGATGATCCAGTGTTTGATGAGAGGCTGGGAACAAGACTTTAAAAGTTGTTCCCTGCCCCAGTTCACTGTATACATTCATCGCACCTTGATGACCGCGAATAATACCCTGAACGGCACTCATACCCAAACCTCTGCCTGTGAACTTGGTGGTGAAAAAAGGCTCAAACAAATGCTGTTGTACTTCTTGACTCATACCACAACCTGTATCCGATACTTCCAAAAAAACATAATCACCTGCATCCAGCGCCACGTCTGATTGCACCACTGTTTGTGCCAAATAGGCTGTATCTGCATACATTCTTCCCGAAGTAATCGTTACAACTCCACTATCTTCGCCGATGGCATCGGAAGCATTGATGACCAAATTCATAATCACCTGCTGCAACTGTGCTTCATCGGCTTCAATATTTGGTAGCTGATCCGCGAGATGATATTTTAATTCAATGGTACTATGAATGGAAACACCCAATAAACTGGTCACACTTTCAATCATGCTGGATAAATTCACTGGTTTTACAATAAAATGACCTTTGCCAGAATACGCCAGCATCTGGTTACAAAGCAAGGCGGCTTTCTCAGAGGAGAGAACTATTTTGGATAAATAGGCTTCACCTTCAGTAGAGACACCCTTAATTTTTCGCTCCGCCATGGCGGCATTGCCCATAATAGATGTTAGAATATTGTTAAAATCATGGGCAATACCACCTGCTAAAACGCCCAAGCTTTCGAGTCGTTGTGTGTGTTCAACCTGCTTTTGCATTTGCTCTTTTTCAGCATCGGCTTGTAATCGGGATGTCGCATCAATGGCAATGCCAACCAAGCCGATCATATCGCCTTGATTATTTCGCAAAGGAGCCTTGACCACGTCAAAAATATGAACCTTGTTATCCGAGCAGGGAATATGTTCCTGACTATGGACCATGGCATTCATTGCAAAACATTGATTATCCGATTGTGTGGCTTGCAATGAAACTACTTTAGGCAATAACTCAGTGTAATGCTTAGCATTCAGAAACGCCTGTTCAGATACACCCACTGCTGTCGAAAAGGCCTTATTCATAAAGATCATACGACGATCTAGACCTAGCATCCATATACCGACAGGTGCTGTATCTAAAATAAGCTGCATGGTGCGTTGCTGTTCATGTAGCTTTTCATTTCGTTTAGCCAACTCTTCAAGCATGTGGTTAAAAGCCATGGCAAGTTGCGTCATTTCATTTTGACCATGAAGCTGAATACGTTGATTGAAATCACCATTTTGAGTCTTTTCTATCACCGACACCATATACGCCAAGGGGCGTGTTAAGGCGCGGGCTAGCCACCATGCGGCGAACAAGGCAAGTAAAAAGACAATAAAAAATGTGCGTATGCCATTCATGATTGTTTGATGGGTTGCATGTTGGATACTAGCCCCACTCAAGATGATATGAATATAACCAATGACTTGTTGTTGCAAATCGCCCTCGCCATCAAACAACATGGATTCTCCACTTCCATGAATCTCATTGATAACAGGCATGTGAAATTCATAAATATCACGATGATTCCAAATTTTTTTTACCCACAAATCGGATAGTGGTTGCTCTACTTTTGTCATCAATAGATTGGTGACACCCGCATGTTTTTTCAATAATTTTGAAGCTTCGGAGGTGCTGATGTTTTTACCCTTTGCATCAAAAACACCCGCATAAAGCACATCTTTTTCTTTGAGAAGTTTATTGAGTAAGGCATGAAGTCCATTCTCATCACCTGTTAAAATCCCGATTTCAACGCCATAAGATAAATGACGTGCCGTGATTTTCCCCCGCTCAATGAGTTCCAATTCCAATGATGATGTTTGTTGAACAATGGATATCCAACCAAAAATTAGACTGAGTAGGATAACCAGTGTTGTGACTGATAAAAAGATGCGAGAACGTAAGGAATAAAAGAGTTGTTTCACTTGCTTTCTCCATAGAGATGGTCGACTTTTTTTAACAATGAAGGAGGGAGATATAAACCAAGTTGCTTAGCTGCTTGCTTATTTAGGGTGAAATGTACCCTATTGGGTGGTACTTGATTCGCCACTTTTTTACCTACCAATATCTTCTTTGCCATGGCTCCTGCTTGGGATCCTATAGCACGACTATCGAATGAAAGGGCGAATAAACAGCCTGCGCGAACATATTTGGGAGCTAGACCAATCAATGCTACAGCATATTTCAATGATAAACGCAGCATTTGTTTAAGTGTCGTCGATGTCAGCACTGTGACATCTGGAATCATCCACATGGCATCGACTTTAGGCATCACACTAGCAATCAAAGCCGCCGCCATTTTTTGATTACCAGCGGATATAGCGACAAGGTGAATGTCTAATTTTTTGGCAGCGACCTTAGCTTGTTGAATGATGAATGCGCTTTTCTTGGGATCATAAACCACACCAATAACTTTCACATTTGGTGCAATATTGATAAGCATTTTGAATTGTTGTGCTGGTGCAACCGACATGGCAATACCGAATTCACTTGGCTGATTCTGATGTCCACTGGAACCATTGTTTGGGTGTAATACAAATATAAACACGACAGGCACATGGAAATGCATGTGGCGTGTAAAATTCAATGCTGATTTACCCAAAGCAAAGATAAGCTGGGGTTGTTGCTGACGAATATCCAATGCAATTGCGCCGTGCTGCTCCCCTCCGTTATCCAAATCATATACATGTAGAGGTAAATTGACTTGTTCACGAAAGCCGGCAATGGCAAGTTGATAAGGTTTGATGTTGGCATGACTGATGACTGCAATACCATCTGCTTGCGATTCAATGGGTGCAAGCATGGTGATACAATAAACCGAGAGACAAAAAAATAAGGTTTTTAGCATGATATGAATGCGTTGACCTTAAAGCGGATAACCGAGGGTCAGTAAAATACTTCGCCCCTGCTGTGGGTAAGGGATCTGAGTTGTTCCACCTCGCCAATCTCGTTTGTTTAAGAGGTTATGCAGCGATAACTGTGCCTGCATACCACCCAGCACATCATCAGCATTCAATGTCATATTCACCAAAGCCGCCGCAGGAATGGTATTTGATGGATTCGATCGAGCCGCCGTTGCTCCCACAATCGGCGATGCAATATTGCTATGCCAATTCATATACACACTACCCGATAAAGATGAGGCAGACTTCCAAGTGACACCCGCAGTCACAGCGTCGTGTGGTATATTCGCCAGTTTCCCTGAAGCCATCAATTTCGCATCGGTTCCACTGCTAACAGGTATGGTCAACGCATGATTGGCAAATATTTCCATCGATTGGGTCAATTTAACCTTGATTTCCGTTTCAATACCTTGGGTGATTAAACCACCGATATTTTGATAACTTGTTGCTCCGACAGGGCGTGTAATTAAATTTTTAATACGGTTGTGAAACATGGTCACCCGCAACCATGTCTTGTTTAGGAATGTATTTTCCACACTGATTTGAATATTCTCCAGCTTTTCAGGGCTTAAACCCGTGGGTGAGCCATAACCCAAGCCCTTATTTTTGGTGCGATAAAAATAACTGGGGGCTTGAAAAGCACGTCCATAAATTGCCTTCATATATAACTTATTAAAAGGATGATAAACCAACGCCAAGCGAGGATTCAATGCGTTACCAAAGGATTGATAACGATCCCAACGGACACCTGCATTCACAATCAAATGCGGAGTGATGTGATATTTTTCTTGTGCATACAAGGCAGCGTTCCATTCGGATACTTGAGCCAAATTTGGAAACGCCACCATCGTTGAATGATTCGCAAAACTGGTTTTGATAGAGGAATTCAACAGCCAAAAATTTTCTAACTGCATACCAAGTATCAAGTCGCCCTTAGCGTGTTTTATTGAAGCACTGTATTCGATGCCAGCCCGAGCCGATTCAATACGCAAATCAAACGCTTTTCCCGATGGCAAAGCACTACGCGCTGTTTTAACATATTGTGGTGTGCGTAAAAATGAACGATCAGCATAATGACGTAATGTAAATTGGATGTCATGCCAGTGAGGCGATAATTGAATATCCAAATGTTGCATTTCAAACACCTGAATAGGTTTGACCAATTTGTCTGTGGCTGTCAATAATGCACCATTATTGGATCGTGGTGTATTGTAAGCGGCACGTCTGGCAGAAAAAGCGATCAGTGAGGCTTTACGCTTATATTTCATGCCGACATCAAAATTAAACGGGCGACCACCGACTTTTTGACTGCCTGCGACAGGCTTAGCAGCCATATCCTGACTGGCAGGCAAGTTCACAACTTCACCACTGGCATGGCGCACACTGGCAAAAAGCAACAGTTGTTTATCTTGATTCAATTTTTCATTGATAACAAAATCAGCACCAACCTGCCCAAAATTACCCACCACGACCGATGCCTGAGAAGGCGCATTCGCATCCAAAGTAATGATATTGATGACACCTAAAAATGCAGCATTGCCATATAAACTTGCGCCAGGTCCACGCAAAATTTCAATACGCTTGATACTGACCAAAGAAATCGCATTGGCTGGCATGATTTCTTCAAACATCGGTTCATTCAAACGGTGCCCATCGCGCAGTAATAAAAATTTATGTGTTGTTGTCGCAAATACACCACGACCAGCGACGACCTTTTCATTGGTGTCTTGAATTTCGGTAAAGCCGGGAATAGTCACCAATACATCCATCAAATTGCGAGCGCCCAACGTACGAATTTGACCCGCCGTGATAATATTCACCACGGCAGGAGCTTCAGAAATACTTTCTTTTAAACGTGATGCAGATTCCACATAAAGTTCATCGGCATCAAAAAACAAGGATAAATCTTCTTGCCCTAAAAATTTTTTAACATGTGCCGCTTGTGCCACAGTGAATGAAGGCAACAAAAACATCAACACGATCCATAATATACGCATCTCCTTTCCCTCCCCCTTATAAGTTTTTTAAATATATTCGTCGTTCAAGTATGAGCGCTACATTAACGCTATCGTCCCCCCCCGAGGCTGGTATCGAGGGTCTTTTGTTTCTAGCAATATATCCCCGATAAAAGATTTTGGGGATGACGGTGGTTTCATGCTTGAATCACTATAGTCGTGATTCGTATAAAACCACCCCTGCGTTCATCGGCATGTATAATCCCATTTGGGTTATTTTACAAGCCTCTTTAGCCAATGATTCATCAACAAAAAAGTCACCATGCAAGCGGTAAAACTCGAAGCGATAATCATATAAAGAACAGTCAATTGTGCCGCAGCAGCCTGCATGGGTGGGCTGCCTGCCAAGACCATGCCAACGAAAACACCCGGCATATGCACCAAACCGACGACTTTTAACGTATCAACGGTTGGAATCAAAGCAATACGCATACCATCGCCAGCATTACCACCTTGTTTGATACGTTCAAACATCATGGAAACAGCATTCATACCATTGGCAGCCACCATACTCGCCAATGGAATCAGTGCGCGGCTGTCGCTATCAATCGCCCCTGTCCAAGCGAGCCAAGGTAAACTCACGGCGCAGCCACATATAAGACCGATGGATGTGGCCAGCCATGCTTGTTTGGGTTGGGTGTGGTGGGAGGCACTGGTTTGCGCTGCCAAAAGGCAAAAGCTAACAATCAAGATGATTTGCATCCAAACAGCGGTAATATCGAAGACCCAGTGCAAGATAAAAGCCAGTAAAATCAATTGAATGGGACCACGGATGGAAGCGATGAGCATCGCACGCGATAGCCCTAAATCTTGTCTGTGAGCAATATAAGCTGAGCCTGCCAATAAAAGCCAAGCTGCCATAAGTCCGATGATGGTATCTGTCATGTGTGGATTCCTCTTTTGGGTGACAACTCTTGTAATTTGTGGGCATCATTGCCAGATGCGTTTTATGCCTTCCCCCCACTACAACGAACGCCCCAATGATATGAGCATTGATATGATTGTATTGCATGCGATCAGTTTGCCTGCGGGTGAATTTGACATGAAGTATGTGGAACAGCTTTTCCTTGGTTCTTTGGATATGGCTGCACACCCATGCTTTCATGATTTGCAAGGCGTGCAGGTGTCAGCGCACTTCGTGGTTGACCGTCAGGGTGATGTGACTCAATTTGTTGCTTGTGATAAGCGAGCTTGGCATGCAGGATCATCAAGTTGGCAGGGGCGAGAGAATTGTAACGATTATGCGATGGGTATTGAAATGATTGGCGATGAATTACGACCATTCACTGCCAAGCAATACAAGGAAACGGCGCGTTTATGTCGAGCATTGATGTTGCGTTACCCCGATATAACCATAGAGCGCATGGTGGGGCATCAGGATATTGCTCCGATGCGAAAGTGGGATCCTGGAAAACAATGGGATTGGCAACACTTTCATCGTTCCTTGGCACATATTCGAAATTTGACATCCTCCCCGACCTGAAGGACGAGGTTTTACGGTGCGGCGGATAAAATTTGAGGTGAAATAATATGGAACACGAATCCACAATGCGTTTGACCGTATTTTTTGGTATTTTTCTATGCATGATGGTGCTTGAAGCCCTGATATCCAAGAAAAAACTACGCTTTGGACGAAGCCGTTGGTCTGCCAACCTTGGCTTGGTGGTGTTGAATACAGTGCTTGTTCGGGTTTTATTCCCTGTGGGTGCGGTGGGTGCAGCATTATGGGCGCAACATCATCATGTTGGTTTGTTGCCAATGCTGCAACTCGATGATATTTGGACGGTGCTGTTGGCAGTGGTGATATTGGATGGGGTGATTTATGGACAACATCTGTTGTTTCACCGTGTGCCTTGGCTATGGCGTTTGCATCAAGTCCACCATGCAGATCGTGATATTGATGTAACCACGGGCTTACGTTTTCACCCCATTGAAATCATTCTTTCCATGCTCATTAAAATATCAGTGGTGGTGCTTTTGGGTGCGCCTGTCTTGGCGGTGATTCTTTTTGAAATGATTCTGAATGGTATGGCCATGTTTAATCATGCGAATGTCAAACTACCCAAGGCTTTGGATGCCTTCTTGCGGCTTGTGTTTATTACACCCGATGTGCATCGTATTCATCATTCGGTGTTGGTGCATGAAACCAACAGCAACTATGGTTTTAATTTTTCATGGTGGGATCGCTGCTTTAAGACATACCGCGCACAACCCGACATGGGGCATAATGCTATGACCATTGGTTTGCCTGAATATCAACAGCAACCCACGCATGATTTACTTTGGATGTTGCGCTTACCTTTTAGGAAACGCAAATCGAAACATGAAGGCATCTGATTGCCCTGATATTGGCGAAGGTTTTATTTGCCTATCCTTCCTTTACCTTATGCCAGTTAAGGAGAGTTCAATATGAATCAAAGCAAAGTAATCAAGCGTATGGTTAAAGTATCTGCGGCAGCAGTGATGCTGCTGGGGGCAAGCTCAGTGTTTGCAGCAGGCGTTGCTTTTGTGATGCCACAGGATGGGGCAAACGTGGGACAAGATGTGCATATTGTCATGTCAGTGGATGGTATGAAGGTTCACAAGGCTGGAGAGCTGATCAATGGAACAGGGCATCATCATGTGGTGATTGATGGTGGTTTTGTACCCAAAGGTGATGTGGTAGCTAAAGATGCAACACACAAACATTTTGGTAAAGGTCAAACGGAAACAACACTACATTTAACACCAGGTGAGCATACCTTAACCTTGCAGTTTGCTGATGGCCACCATCAATCTTATGGCAAAACGATGAGTCAGAGCATTCATATCTTTGTGAAGTAATATTTTTTATGTGTGCTTTAAGCATGAAACTCCCGTTATGCTCGAAATCTTTTATTGGGGGTCTTATTATACTGTTGTCTGCATGTTCTGAATGGTGCGGTGTATTTGATTAAAGAGCGGGCGTTGCTTGATATTGGCATGGCAACAGTCTTTTTGAAGCTGTTCAAGCCGTTGGACTTGTGTCGTCGATGCCATGCGGTGTTCAGCATCAAGGCGAGATAAAATCTCCTCCAGTAAACAAGCAAAAGCACGCACTTCCAAGCGTTCAATGGCTTGAGCCTCTGTTGTACTTTGAGATAGATAAGGGCTGGCAGCACCAAAATCACCCAATAAACAATGGGCATCATCATTGCATAAGATGTTGTGGGCGTATAAATCGCCGTGCGTCCAGCCTTGGGTATGCAAATGATTAGCCGCAGAGGCAATGGCAAGGCTGATACCCAACACCTCTTTGAGGGTAAAAGTTTGCCCTTCGGCATATATATCACGCGTACATGAGGCTAAACTGGGTGGCTTGGCAAGGTTTTGATAATCATCACCAATCAAGGAAAAAATCAAGCCAGATGTTTGTTCTGGGTGTCCTGTCAACTTGCCCAACACCTCAATCAAATGCGGATGAGAAGCGATGGAAATCGCAGCGGTCATCTCATCGGCGGGGAAACCATCGCTGGTCACCTCACCTTTGAACGCTTTGAAAGCAACCGCATTATCTTCTTGCTTATTTTTTCTCCAGATGGCGTGTGAAATAAGCCCCGATGCACCTTCACCCAACACATGCCCCTGTTGTAAATCATCCCAATGAATATGGACAAGCGTTTGTTCAGATGTGTGTTGGCTGCATGGGTTGCCTGCAAATGCTAGCCAAGAGAGTCGCGGTAATGTCCATAACCATGTGGGCAATGTTGTGAACTGATTGGCTGAAATACGCAATAATTCGAGCTTGCTGCAATGCTGCATGCTTTGCGGTAAATCACGCAAACGATTGCCTGCCAGCATGAGTTTCTGTAATTGTGAACAGTCTCCCAAGGATGAAGGTATGCTTTCGATTTGGTTGTTGGTGAGAATAAGCCAGCGCAGTGGCTTGGGAAAGGCATGGTCGGGGATATGTTGAATCCGACAAGCTTTGAAAGCAATCATGCTCAATAACGGAAGTTCAGCCAACACACTGGGAAACACCTCAAAGACATTGTTGGATAAAAACAGGGTGTGAAGTTTTTGAAAACGTGAAAAATCATTGGGAAGTTCATGCAGTTGATTGTTGGATAAGTCCAAGACTTCCAATGTTTCAGTCAGTTCAAACAATTCTTGAGGGAAGGTTTGAATATCTTCAGATAGTTTGATGTGTGTGGCTTTCGCCCATTGCCCTGCTTGAAGTTGTGCCAATGTTTGTTTCATCGTTGATAACCGCTACTCGATAGGGCAATGCTTTCCGCCATGCTACGCACAGCCATGGAAAGGAAGTTGGTTAAATCAGAGCCTTGTTGATAATTGGCAGACAATAAATTGGACACACGCCCATCAGCCACAAACTGGAAAGCATTTCCCCATTTTTCGGTGTGTTGGCGATCATAAACAGCAATAGGAATCCCGCCATTTTTTTTAATGAGTGAAAAACAAGGAATGTCAGTATAACCATCGCCAACAAAAATCATTTGTTGGGAAGGAATACGGCGTTGATCTTCGGCAACTTTCTTGTTGACAGCAAAAGGTTTACCCCTTGATGATGAACCAATAATGCCTTTCTGAATATGAAAAATATAACGGGTTTTATCGGTGAAGCTGATGATTTTTTTGGCAGCAATAGCGTTGTCTTGAGCATCATAATCAAATTCAGATGCCCAAATATCCGTAAATTCATGGGCAATGGATGTATGCCGCAAGACATCACCAATACCGCTGCTAATCAAATAAAATTCCAAGCTGACACGGGGGTTGGCATCATACGCAATATCACGAAGCAGGGAAAATACTTGGGGTACGCCATCAAACAAAGGTACTTGCTTACCCCATGCTTTCAAGGCATCGCGCGTTAGATCTTGGATGCGACCATCCTGATGGGCTGTCATGATATGATGAAGGTAGGCAGGCACTGGATCCCAGTCATCGGACATCATTTGCCCGACTTCTTGCCAAAAAGTCTCAATATCCTGTAAGCCTGCATGTTTTAAAAAACCAGTCGTACTATCAGGGCCTAAGGTGTCATCAAAATCGAAAATAACCGCGATGCGTTCCTGCATTTATGCCTCCTTATATTTGATAATCATGGATACAATCATCAAGCAACAAAGCGTACCGAATATGGAAATCACCACCATCAACCATTGCTCAAGATGGATGTAATAGGCTGTGAAAATAGCAGAGGCGGCGAAAAAAACCAACCATTGCATCATGGATAAACCATGAACATTGCGTGTTTTATAAGTGACGCGAATTTGATCAATAAAACCAAATGTAAATGCTATGCCCGCAATGGATGCGAGAAGTTGCCAAAAATCAATATGCATGAATATGCTCCGATGAGGGTAAAAAGATGAGCCTAAGCATAGGGTGAAAGTGTTTTTTGCGAAAGATGCGTGCCTCATGGGAATAAATTACATAGTTTTCCGCAGATGAATGGATTTGATGAGCAAGTACCCACCGATGAAGAATTTTCCTATGGCGAAGGTTATGATGAAGAAGGCTATGTGATTCGCCCCAACAAATCACAATTGCGCCGTGATTCCATGGCGTTATTGGATTTGGGTAAAAAATTGGCAGATTTTGAAGTCATCAAGCTTCAACGCATGAATTTGCCCGAAGAGCTATTCAAAGCACTCTTGGATGCGAAGAAAATTCGTCAAAATAGTGCGCGTAAACGTCATTTTAAATTTGTGGGCAAACTGCTGCGTAGCATGGAAACAGAAGCTTTGGAAAAGACGGTGCATGATGTGGAATATGGCACAGAACAAGAAAATGCCCAGTTTCATCATGTTGAACGCTGGCGCACACGTTTGTTAAACGCGGATAACCATGCTGCTTTCACACAATTAATGGTGGAGTACCCTCAAGCGGATGCAGGGCGGATGCGCCAATTGATTCGCAATGCCCATAAAGAATCCGAGCAGAGTAAACCACCGCGTTCATCACGCTTGTTGTTTCAAGTGTTGCGAGAGCTTCTTATCGGGTGAAATTTAATTTGGGAGGAAGCAGCATGAAGGTTACTGAACAAGAGTTAGAAGCTGTATTTTTTGATGCGTATTTTAAGCGTGGAAAAGCTTACTTTAAAAAAGGGTCTGTTTTAGGTTTTGAAGTCATTTATGCTCGTGATGATCGTGCTAAGCTTACAGGTGAGGTTGAGGGAAGCCGAACGACCTATAAGCAGGAAATTACCTTGTCTCGGAAGAACACCCTCCTGAAAGTCGAGGGTGTTTGTACCTGTCCGATGGATTATAACTGTAAGCATGTGGTGGCAGTGTGTTTACAATATCAACAAACTACCTTCTTTAAAGATGAAGCATCCGAAGATACATCTTTGGCATGGTTGGATTCATTTTCTAATTCTTTTCAAGAGCATCGGAGCAGCATACCTGCGGAAGGTTTTTTTTTGGTTTATACACTTCGCTATATTAATGGGGGTATTAAGGTAAGCTTGCATCAAACGCAATGTTTGAAACGTGGAGGCTTATCCAAAGGAAGAACGGTTGAGTTTTATCGAATCCATGGCTCGATTGATTATGCTCCGCCTAATTATATCCAAGACTTGGATATTGAAATCATCCATCTACTTGCAGCAGCTACAGGGGATTACCAATCTGAAGCAAAGCTTGCGGGTAAAGCTGGGGGTTTTGCCTTACAACAGATGTTGGCAAGTGGGCGTTGTTATTGGCAAGATCATCAGGATCGCGTTTTAACGGAAGGAGAACCCCGTGATTTTTCATCGGATTGGGTGATTGATAAACATGGCAATGCCAAGCTAGAAACGCATATTCATCCCGAAGCAATGCTTATTTCCACTGAACCAGCCATGTATTGTGATCTCGAATATCATAAAATCGGTGCTTTTAAGGATATGCCTTATACGACAGTACAGTTAGAATTGTTGATGAAAGCCCCTGTCATACCGGCAACGATGGTGGATGAGTTTAGTCAGCGTGCTGCATTGACCATTCCTACACGTATATTTTCGCCCCCCAAACCTGTTGAGATCGAACGTATTGAAGGCTGTAAACCTAACCCTCATTTATGGCTTCGTATGCTTGAAGTAGAAGGAAAAGCATACCGTGTGGCACGTTTGCGCTTTGATTATGGTGCTTATGAACTGCCTGTTTTCCCACGCGAGGAAGAAATACGTTTATCGAAAAAAAATCAAATCATTATCATTCAACGTGATGTGGATACGGAAGCCGATTCACGCGATACCTTGAAAGAACACAGCATGATTTCTGGAAGACTTGATGAAAATGATGATATGTATTTTCTTTTTGAAGAAGAAAAAGAACTTCAAAATGATGCCTTATGGCTTGAGTTTATAAGTAGTATCATGCCTCAATTGCTTGAAGAAGGTTGGCTGATTGATGTAGCCGATGATTTTCAAATGGAACTGCATGAAGTAGATACTTGGCATGCTGATATTGAAGAATCGGACAACGACTGGTTTGATTTAAGCTTTGATATTGAAATCAATCAGAAAAAACAACCGCTGTTGCCATTGGTAACACAAGTCTTGGAGCATTATGATCTTGAAGATTTGCCTGAAACATTGGTGGTGAAGTTGGGTGATGGGCAATATCTTAAAATGCCCAGTGAACAGCTTAAACCTGTCTTAAATATACTCTATGAACTCTATGATCATGAAAGCTTATCGGATGATGGTTCGTTGAAAATGTCCCGTTTTGATGCCGCACGCCTGACCGAATTGGAGCAACATAACAATTCATTTCAATGGCAAGGGGGCAAGGAACTTCGGGAGCTAGGGAAACGCTTGAAAGATTTTTCGGGCATTGAAGTGGTTGAACCACCGCAAGGCTTAAAGGCTGAATTAAGAGATTATCAGCAAGCAGGTTTGAATTGGCTGCAATTTTTATGCAGTTACCACCTCAATGGTATTTTAGCCGATGATATGGGGCTGGGTAAAACAGTGCAGACCTTGGCGCATTTATTGGTAGAAAAGGAACAAGGGCGATTGAATTTACCCTGTTTGATTGTTGCACCGACCAGTTTGATGGGCAACTGGAAGCGCGAAGCCTCTGTGTTTGCGCCCGAGCTTAACGTCTTGATATTACAGGGTTTAGAACGCTCACAGCATTTTGAATCGATCAATGATTATGATATTGTGTTAAGCACATATCCCTTGCTTGTTCGGGATGAAGATGTGCTGTTAAAACATGAATTTCACATCGTGGTGTTGGATGAAGCGCAGGTGGTGAAAAATCCAAAATCCAAAGCTGCGAAAGTCATTCGTCAGTTTAAAACCAAACATCGTTTGTGTTTAACAGGGACACCGATGGAAAATCATTTGGGTGAGCTTTGGGCATTGTTTGATTTTCTCATGCCTGGTTTTTTGGGCGACTTGAAACAGTTCAACAGCATGTTTCGTACACCCATTGAAAAACATGGCAGTTCTGAATTGCAGCAACGTTTAGTCCAGCGTATTAAGCCTTTTATGTTGCGCCGAACAAAAAATGAAGTCGCTGCTGAACTGCCTGAAAAAACGGTGATGACGCGCATGGTCACCTTGAATCAAAAACAAGCCGCCTTGTATGAAAGTATTCGTCTTGCGATGGAATCTAAAGTACGTGAAACCATTGCCAACAAAGGTTTGGCACGCAGCCATATTATTATTTTAGATGCCTTGTTAAAATTGAGGCAGGTGTGTTGTGACCCGCGTATTTTATCACTGAAACAAGCGCAAAAAGTGGATGAATCGGCAAAATTGGATGCTTTGATGGAAATGGTGCCTGAAATGTTGGAAGAAGGGCGGCGTATTCTCATATTTTCACAGTTCACCAAAATGTTAGCGTTGATTGAGGGTGAAATAAAATCGCGCAATATTTCCTATAGTAAATTGACAGGGCAGACACGCAAACGTGATGAAGCCATCGACACATTCAAACGCGGTGATGCCGATGTGTTTTTGATTAGTTTGAAAGCAGGTGGTGTGGGGTTGAATTTAACCGAAGCCGATACCGTGATTCACTATGATCCTTGGTGGAATCCTGCGGCTGAAAATCAAGCCACGGATCGCGTTCACCGTATTGGACAAGATAAAGCGGTGTTTGTGTATAAACTGGTGGTTGAAAACAGTGTGGAAGAAAAAATTATTGCCATGCAAGAGAAGAAAAAGGCCTTGGCAGACGCAGTTTATGAAACGGGCGCAAAGAAAAATGAAACGATGTTAACGGCTCATGATATGGAGGCATTGTTTGCACCCTTGGTTTAAGGGTGTGTTGTCAAAGTGTTTCGTTTTCTTTCACATTTACCGCTAAAAGGGCTTCTTTTGACGGCACGCATGGCACAGGTATTTTGACGCGATGTCCACTACCTGGTGCCGTGTCTGTTGCTTTGTTTTTGCGTGTATCCAGCATGTTTGAGATGGTAAATGTATGGTTGCCTTTGGGATCAATCAATTCAACAGAATCGCCGACTGAAAACTTATTCTTCACATCAAACTCTGCTAAGCCAGTGGCTTCATCATAGCCCATCAACTCTCCCACAAAACGCTGGTTGAAGCGTAAAGATGCACCTTGTTCGTAGTTTTGATGGGCAGCGGTATGCCTGCGTTGATAAAAACCATCGGTATAACCACGATTTGCTAGGCAATCTAGTTTGCGCATCAATGACCAATCAAATGCTTTGCCTGCAAGTGCATCATGAATGGCTTGTTTATATAATTGTGTTGTACGTCCCACATAATAATGGGATTTGGTGCGCCCTTCGATTTTGAGTGAGTCCACGCCAATCTTCACAAGACGTTCCACATGCTCGATGGCACGTAAATCGCGGGAATTCATGATGTATGTGCCATGTTCATCTTCCATGACAGGCATCAAGTCACCCTTACGGTTTTCTTCTTCAAGCATGTATATTTTATCGGCTTCGGGGTGACGCTCCAAACCGCCGCAGCTCGATGTTGATTGCGCAAAGGGCTGTGGGTTCATCACTGCTTGCATGGTCGTTGCATCCAATACATCACCGCTCACATCTTCTTGACCTTCTTGCATGCCATACTTCCAGCGACAAGCATTGGTGCAAGATCCTTGGTTCGCATCACGGTGATTAAAATAACCTGATAATAAACAACGCCCAGAATAAGCAATGCACAAAGCCCCATGTACAAACACTTCCAATTCCATATCAGGGCATTGTTGGCGAATTTCTTCGACTTCATCGAGTGAAATTTCACGCGATAAAATAATGCGTGAAATACCGACGGACTGCCAAAATTTTACCGCTGCATAATTCATGGTATTGGCTTGTACCGATAAATGTACGGGGATTTCAGGCCAACGCTCACGCACCATCATAATGAGTCCAGGATCGGCCATAATCAAAGCGTCTGGTTGCATATCAATCACAGGCTGCATGTGTTCGAGATAGCGTTTGAGCTTGTTGTTATGCGGCAATAAATTACTCGCTACAAAGAACTTTCTACCGAGAGCGTGGGCTTCATCAATGCCAATTTTTAAGTTTTCCAATTGAAAATCATTGTTGCGTACTCGCAAAGAATAACGTGGCTGTCCTGCATAGACGGCATCAGCACCATAGGCGAAGGCATAGCGCATATTTTTAATCGTACCTGCTGGCGCAAGGAGTTCAATGGTGGCTGGCATGTGCTTTCTCTCAAGTTTTATTTGAAGTGCGGATTGTAGCATAAAAAAAAAGGCGACCAGAAGGTCACCTTTAAAACGGTTAGGAACACACTTGAATTAGCTGATGCTTTTCAAAAATGCCACAACTTTCTTGCCTTTTTCACCACACATTTTTTGCGGAGGCATTTTGGTTTTAGCATGGGGGTCGCCTGTAAACTCTTTGATGGCATCCTTTGAGTTACAAACCCATTTGAGAAGTTTTTCTTCATCCCAAATCCAAGTCGCATTTTTTAATGCTTTGGAGTGTTTTTTAAAGCCTGAGTGCCCTGCCAAGCGACCCACAACACCTTTCAAATGCGGACCGACTTTGTCTTTCGTTGTGAAGTTATGACAGGCCTTACATTTTCCTTCTGGGCTTGCCATCGCTTCTGTTGTACTTAGCCCTGTCAGTATAAATACAGCAGTTGCCGCAATCATCAATGTATTTTTCATATCAAACCCTCCCCTGGTTAATAAGCCAATAAAAAAAGGCACGCCAAAGCGTGCCTTAACTATATTATTTTGAGAAAACTTCGGTAGCTAATTCTAGGTAAGTAAACTTGCCATGTTCAACTTTCTTATGGATTAACTTTTTGTATTGCCCAGTCATCATCTTGGCTTTCTTGTGATATTTTTTGTAATTTTCATTATCTGGGTTGCCAGCAATATGTCTATCAGAGACTGCGAAACCACCAGCCCATACTGCCGCCAATGTTGCTGCATCACCATAGGCTGCTTGGATGTGTTTAAAAGATGGTCCTGTAGCATTTTTATCAACTTTATGGCATGCCTTGCATTTATTCGTTAAGCCACCAGCCACAGCTTCGGTTGCTGCTAAACCAGTCATCATAAATGCAGCTGTTGCTGCGATCATCAAAGTCTTTTTCATAGTTAAACTCCTCCTCAAGATACCAAAGCGAGACGTTATCGCCATCACGCCGATAGAGGGGGACTCTAAAAAGGAGTGTGACATTGTGGAAGATGAATTATCTCCCCCTTGAGGTGAAACCTTTCCTCATGAAAAGAACATGAAGGATATCTTGAATGAAAAAAAGCCACCCGAAGATGACTTTTAGATTCTAACTAAACAACCACCAGCTAAAGCTGGTGGTTGTTTAGTGTAGTTCACTGATGCTTTAATCATAAGCTATGTTTAAGTATATATGAGGGCAAACCATTTCTTTTCTTTGGTTAACGTGATATGTTCACATTCGGCTTATGGGCAGATTTTGGGTCGCGGATCGCGATCAGTGAAAACAATGTCCGAAAGGATTGCCTACGGAAGTGATATACGCAACTTAATATCCTCCATGCTGGTGCGTAAGAGTGCCCATAAGCCACCTTAGGATACGATATGAACAAGTTAGAGCGTCTAAAGAAAATTACGACTAAGCCTGCACTTGCTAATCTGCTGGAAGTGAACCCATCTTTTCTGACCCACGTTTTATATATATTAAAGCCAAATACTCAATATACTACATTTACAATTCCAAAGAAAAGTGGTGGCATCAGAACTATAAAAGCGCCATCGGTTAAGTTAAAAAGCCTTCAATCAAACCTTTCTAAACTATTGTTAGACTGTATTGATGAAATAAATAAATCGAAATCTTTGGAAGAAAAAAACTATAAACAGACCTTGTCACACGGTTTTGTGCGTAAACGCTCTATTATGACAAACGCACTGATGCATTTAAACCAGAAGAATGTTCTTAATATCGATCTAAAGGACTTTTTTGATAGCTTTAACTTTGGTCGAGTTAGAGGTTTTTTTATCAAAAATCACAACTTCCAATTAGACCCTGCCATTGCTACTGTTATTGCCCAAATTGCTTGTGACGATAACAAACTTCCTCAAGGCAGCCCGTGCTCACCTGTTATTACTAATTTAATAACACACTCCCTAGACATTAAACTCGCATCTTTAGCGAGGAAGCACTCATGCATATATTCAAGGTATGCGGATGACATGACATTCTCGACTCGTAAGTCGGTATTTCCTCAACAGATCATATGCCAAGAAGGGGATCATTTTGTTACAGGAAAAAATATGAATAGTGAAATTGTTCGTGCGGGATTCTCAATTAATGAGAATAAAACACGAATTCAATACAAGGATTCGAGGCAAGATGTAACTGGGTTAATCGTTAACAAGAAACCCAATGTTAAAAAAGAGTACTGGCGAACAGTAAAATCACAATGTCATAGTTTATTTCGTACAGGCACTTTTACAAAAAAAACTGCTGCTGGAGTGGTAGCAGGCAATATTAAAGAATTAGAAGGTCAATTAAACTTTATCGATCAAGTTGATCGATTTAATCGCCCCCGTCAAAAAGCACCATTGAATCCTATTTATCAATATAAAAATTATGGCAATGATAAAACTCCATTACTGAGCGGCAGAGAAAAAACGTTCAGTAAGTTTTTATATTACCGTTTGTTCTACGGTAACACTAAACCAACTATCCTTTGTGAGGGGAAAACTGATAATACTTATCTGAAATCTGCAATAAGTATATTGGCAGGCAGTTATCCAATTCTTGCCAGTGCTAAAACTAGAGGCAGTGCTTATGAATTACTTATACGCACTGTTAAGTATTCAAAGCGTACACGGTTTTTATTGGGGTTATATGGTGGTGCGCCATACCTATGCAGTTTTATTAAGGCTTTTGAAAAGCACTACAAGTTTCATAAAGCCTCAAAACCTAAATGTCCTGTAGTTATCGTCTTAGACAATGATTCAGGCTTTAAGAATTTTCCAAAAATTCTCAAAGGTATTAAGTCGGCAACACCACATCCTACCACTCTAGAATCTGATGATTATCGTAACGCTGAATTTATTCATGTAATACACAATCTTTATATTGTATTAACGCCATTAAGATCTAAAGGAGAGGAGACGGATATCGAGTATCTATTTGATGATGCAACAAGGCTTAAGCAACACAGTGGAAAATGTTTTAATATTGTAGATAAACGGAATGATGAAACAGATCTAAGCAAAGATGCTTTTGCTAAACATATTATTAAAGCACAGAAAGCATCCATCAATTTCGATGGGTTAAGGCCGCTCTTAGACCGCATCACTTCTGCCATTAATCATTACAATTAAATAACTCTTATTATTTCATAGCGCATATTTGGAGTCTAGTAATACAGTGGCGGCTGCCCTAGAAAATCCAGTATCCGCTTTTGGCTAGAAACAACACTAGCTCACTGGATAGTTAATTGTCGCCAACTAGGTATACTGGTTGGCGTTCTATAGCCAGTAATAAGTCCGTGCCATGGAAAAATAAAAAATCTAAGAAAAAAGGATAATGACTAAGGCTACCTATAGGTGTGTGAATACGCGCCACCTATTAGGCAATAAAAAAGGGAGCAAACAAAAGCTCCCTTTCTTTTATTTCGACTTATATTTCAATAAGTTATGTATGGTGGCCAGACTTGGAATCGAACCAAGGACACAGGGATTTTCAGTCCCTTGCTCTACCGACTGAGCTATCTGGCCAAGCTGTGATACCCGCTTCAGCGCGGCGATTTCTAGTAAGAAGTCATGTAAGATGCAAGCAATATTTACAGATAAACTTTTTCGAGGCTATGCTTCGCCGTTCATTTGCCTGTTTATAGGCATTTTCAGGGAGGTTGAATGTCCATCAAATGTGATACATGGATTCGCCAAATGGCGCAAGAACAAGGCATGATTGAACCGTTTGTCGATGGACAAGTGAAGCATGTAAATGGACAAGACTTGGTTTCCTATGGTTTGTCGTCCTATGGTTATGACGTGCGCTGTGCCGATGAATTTAAAGTTTTTACCAATATCAATTCAGTGATTGTCGATCCTAAAAACTTTGATGAAAACAGTTTTGTCGATGTAAAATCTGATGTGTGCATTATTCCACCCAACTCCTTTGCCTTGGCACGGACGGTGGAATATTTGCGTATCCCGCGTTCCGTTTTGACCATTTGCTTGGGTAAATCGACGTATGCACGTTGTGGTATTATTGTGAATGTCACGCCGCTTGAGCCTGAGTGGGAAGGTCATGTAACGTTAGAGTTCTCCAATACCACGCCATTACCAGCAAAAATTTATGCAGGTGAAGGTGTGGCGCAATTTTTATTTTTTGGTGCGGATGATGAGTGTGAAATTTCATACAAAGATCGTGCAGGTAAATATCAAGGTCAGACTGGCGTGACCGTTCCGAGATTATAATGCGTTTGGATGCAATGTTAAAAAAAACAGATCAAGCTTTAATTTCGTGTGAATTTTTTCCGCCCAAGACAGATAAGGGTGAAGTCAACTTGTGGCGATGTTTGAATGAGTTACAAGTCATTCAACCTGCTTACATATCGGTAACTTATGGTGCAGGTGGAAGTACACAGGAGCGTACCAAGCGGATTGTTTTGGGTATCAAAGAAAAAACAGGTTTAAGTCCAGTCGCACATTTAACCTGTGTCGGCTCAACGCAAGAACAATTGGGTGACTTGTTGAATGATTATGCCAATGCAGGGATTGAAAATATTCTCGCCTTACGTGGGGATGCCCCCGATGGACACGATACGTTCAAAGCTGTGGATGGCGGATTTTCTCATGCCACTGATTTGATTGAATTTATTCATGGTAGAGGTGATTTTTCGATTGCTTGTGCCACCTATCCTGAAGGACACCCTGAATCCAAGGGTGGTATTGCCGATGATATTCGTTATTTAAAGATGAAACAGGATTTGGGTGCAATATGTGCTGTCACGCAATATTTCTTTGATAATGAACTTTTTTTTCGTTTTCGTGATGCCGCAGACAAGGCTGGTGTTACCATACCTTTGATCCCTGGTGTGATGCCTATTTTGAATTATGAACAAATTGTTCGTTTTTCAAACATGTGTGGCACTTCTATTTCTGATCAAGTGCATCAAAAAATGCAACCTATCTCAGGTGATCTGGTTGCAGTCGCTGATATGGGTGTGGATTTAGCAGTGGCGCAATGTCGCGAACTGTTGAATGAAGGTGTGGCGGGTTTGCACTTTTATACATTGAATAAATCAGCTGCAACCATTGCTATTGTGAATGCTTTGGGTATTGCCCAAGGCTAAGCCTAACAATTTATTTGGGACTATCCGACATAGTGGCTTCAAGCTACTCTAGCCCAATGTTTAAAAAATATTTACATCTGCTTGAACGCTGGTTGCTGACACATGAAAATTTATATCTTGGATTTCTTGCCATTTTTGTGGGTATTTTGGCGGGTTATGGGGCTTTAGGGCTTCGTTTTGGCATTGAATGGGTCAGTATATTTTGGACGGGAGAGCATACTTGGTCAGGTGCTTTGGGTAGTATTCCTTGGTATATATACCTTATTTCACCTGTTTGTGCGGGTCTGATGGTTGGCTTGATTAATCGGTATTGGGTTCCCAAAGGCGAAGCACGTGTGATTCCTGGGGTATTGGAATCATTATCAGAACGTGGTGGACGCATCAGTATGCGTAAAATGTTTGCTGAAATTACCAGTAATATTGTATCCGTGGGTAGTGGCGCATCCATGGGGCGTGAAGCACCCTCGGTTGCCTTGGGTGGCGCATTGGCATCGCTGGTGGGGCAACTTTTTCACTTGTCTGAAAAACAAATTCGAACCTTGGTGGGTTGTGGTGTAGCGGCAGGCATTGCGGCTGCCTTCAATGCGCCGATTGCAGGTGTGTTGTTTGCCTTGGAAGTGATTCTTACGGATTATGCGGTGAGCACATTCACCCCCATTGTGCTTTCTGCAGTGATGGCCACGGTGATTACACGCGCCCATTTGGGCAATATGACGATGTTTTCTATTCCTGATTTTACCTTGGTTTCAAGCTGGGAAATTCCAGCTTATATTTTATTGGGTATTGTCTGCGGTTTATTAGCTGCGCTTATTTTGAAGATGTTGCCAAAAGTTCGACATCACTTTGAAGAAAAAGTTTCAAACCCTGTATTTCGCCCTGCGGTTGCAGGTTTGATTTTAGGTCTGTGTGCTTTGTTGGTGCCTGAAGTGATGTCGATTGGGTATGGCACAGTTGAATCTGTTCTGATGGAGTCGGTGAGCAGCCAGTTGCTAGGATTTTCTATGCCATTATTATTATTTTTGGGCGTATTGATAGTCAGTAAATGTGTGGTCAGTGTGATTTGTTCGGGCGGTGGTTTTGGTGGTGGTATGATTGGACCATCCGTGTTTATTGGTATTACGGTGGGTGGATTTTTTGGTTTGATTGCCCACGATATGTTCCCGACAGTGTCCGAATCCTATCAAGCGTATGCTTTGGTTGGGGCAGCGGCGATGGTGGCTGCGATGTTGCAAGCACCGATGAGTGCTATTTTGATGATATTTGAATTATCAGGCAATTATCAAGTGATGATGCCGTTGATGGCAGCCTGTGTGGTTGCGGCCTTGGTCAAGCGCATGTTTGGCACAGAATCTGCCGTGACCGAAGCCTTGAAAGAACGTGGTATTGAAACCGATTGGGGTTTAGAACGCTCATGGATGCGGGCGATACCTGTCAAACGTATTCCTTGGAAATCAGTGCCCAGCATTTCTGAATATGCCCGCTTGGATGAATTAAAAAAAGCCTATGTCAAATCGGGTAAAGGCTGTGTACAAGTGGTGGATGATGATGATTTGATGGTGGGTATTATTACTTTTTCAGATTTACAAGCATGGTTGCTTGATCCTTCCTTGGATCAAGTGGTGGTGGCCGCAGAAATTGCCAATCGAAAAGTGTTGACGATTTCTGAAGATGATAGTTTGTTAAATGCAATTGCACTTTTGGATCGGGTGGAGTTTGAACAAATGCCCGTGGTTTCAGCCGATAATCCACGCAAAGTGTTGGGCATTTTATCCCGTAATGCCATTTTTTCAACGTACCATAAAATGATTGTGAAACACGGCGAAGCGATGGAAAACACCCATGTTTGACTTGAATCCTGCGCAACAACAAGCGGTGGAAGCAGGCGATGGTCCTCAATTGATTCTTGCGGGGGCAGGTTCAGGTAAAACACGCACCATTGTTCATCGTATTGGACATTTGATTTCAGCACAACGGATTGCACCCCACCGTATTCTTGCCGTGACTTTTACCAACAAAGCGGCGGCAGAATTAAAAACACGCTTGTCTGATTTGATGGGTGATGATGGTGGCGGTGTTGTTTCTGGAACCTTTCATGCGCTATCTCTGCGTTTTTTACGCCGTTATGCGGATGTTTTGGGGTTTCCTAAGTCGTTTCAAGTGATTGATTCGGATGACCAACGTACCTTGGTCAAGCGATTGTTAAAAGGGCGAAATATTGCCACCCAGAAACTGCATCCTTCGTATTTATTGGGTTGGATGGAGCAATGCAAACATGCGGGCTTATTGCCTGAACAAGCACCCGAACAGATGTGGAGCGGCATTGATTTACGTGAACTCTATGTGGAATATCAACGCCAATTGCGTGAATTGGAACGCATGGATTTTTCTGATTTAATTTTAAATACTGTGTGTTTGTTTCGCCATCATCCCGATATTGCAGCCGCGTTGCGTCGTCGTTTTGATCATATCTTGGTCGATGAATATCAAGATACCAACCCCGTGCAACATGAGTGGCTCACACAATTATGTGCAGAACATCATAACTTAACGGTGGTGGGTGATGATGATCAGTCGATTTATGGCTGGCGCGGTGCGGATGTGCGGCATATTTTGGAATTTGAAAACCTCTGGGCGGGTGTGACTGTCGGCGTACACTGTTTGGAAGAAAATTATCGCTCCACCCCATCCATTTTGAAACTTGCCAATGCGATTATTGATGACAATACAGCTCGGCATCAAAAAATATTGCGTGCAACGCGAGAAGATCGAACAAAACCTGTATGGCGAGTGTGCAATGATGAATATGATGAGGCTCGAAACATTGCGCGTTTTTTTAAACAACGTGCAGATGCTGATGTGCCTTGGGATGATATGGCGGTGCTTTATCGTTCCAATCGTCAGTCGATGGCATTGGAGCAAGTGTTACGGCAAGAAAATATGCCCTATCAAATCATCGGCGGTGTGGGCTTTTTTGAGCGTTTGGAAATCAAAGATGCCTTGAGCTTTTGGGCGTTGTTAAATCGCTGTGCTGATAGCATGAACTTGTTGCGCGTGGTCAATAAACCCAAGCGTGGTATTGGCTTAAAAGGT
>NVWS02000072.1 GCA_002746295.2 Zetaproteobacteria bacterium | reverse complement strand
TGATTCGCAATACCGACCAACGCAGCAAAGATTATTCAGAGATTAAAGATAAATTCCGCCCTGGACATGCCGATTTTACCTATTTTCATAAATATGGTCGCCGTGACTATCGGGGTGGCGGACGCTCTTCCGCCCGCGAAACGGCAGTTCGTGTGGCAGCGGGTGCAGTTGCCAAGCAAATTTTGGCACAATCAGGCATCAGTATTCTAGGCTGGGTGGATCAAATTGGTCCGCATCGTGTGAACCCCGAATCTTTTCAAACGGATGAAATTCACAACAATCCTTTTTTCTGCCCCGATGCAGAAGCTGCGGTGAAGATGGCTGAATTTATGGATGTCTTGCGTAAGCAACATGATTCCATTGGTGCAGCGGTGGTGGTTGAAGCCTATGGTATGGTAGCGGGTTTAGGTGAACCCGTGTTTGATCGTTTGGATGCTGATATTGCCAAGGCGATGATGTCCATTCCTGCCGTCAAAGGCATTGAAATCGGTGATGGTTTTGCTTGTGTGGAAGCTTACGGCAGTGAATTTGGTGATTCGATTCGTAAGAATGGCTTCCAAAGCAATCATGCTGGCGGTATTTTGGGCGGTATTTCCAATGGAGATACCATTCACGCACGTTTGGCTCTCAAGCCGACATCGTCTATTTTAACACCGCGTCCGACCATTGATATTGCAGGCAATGAAACCGAAATTATCACCAAAGGTCGCCATGATCCTTGTGTTGGCATTCGTGCCGTACCGATTGCTGAAGCTATGTTGGCGATGGTGTTAGCCGATCACTTGCTGCGTCACCGTTCAAGTCAGATTTAAATCATGCAAGGCAAAGGCTTGAAAGGCTGCCGAATTTTGGTCACACGCTCCAAACAACAATTTCAAGCCACTGCCGATTTAATTGAAGCACGCAGCGGCACGGCGTTATCCTTGCCGTGCCTTGAAATTGAATATTTATCTCAACATATTAACGAGGCTTTAAGGCAGTTAAACCAATACACCGATGTTTTATTGACCAGTCGCAATGGTGTTGAAGCACTTGCCGTATCCAGTGACGTACCCTTGTCTAGCTTATTACAACACCATCGAATTGCAGTGGTCGGTGAAAAGACTGCCCAAGCATTACGAGCTTATGGCATTCAACCCAACATTATTCCAAATATTCAATCTCAACTCGGTTTATTGGATGCTTACCAAAACCATCGTCTTCCCCAGTCCTTATTGTTTTTTAGAGCCGAAGAAGGCAGTGATTTTTTATCGGATGACTTACAAACCCAAGGCGTGCCTGTTCAAACCATTTTGGCTTATCGGGCTATTTGCCCCAGTGGTGATAGCTTGGGTATGATTCAATTATTCGAGCAAAAAAAAATAGATGCCGTTCTTTTGGGCAGTGCCAAAACAGCCAAGCACTACCTTCAACAGGTTCAAGATACGGCACTGGCCAACACCCCAGTTTTAGTTGCCATGAGCCAACAAGTCGCCGATGCAGCTGACAAACTTGGGCTGAACGTGCAGCTTATCGCCAAGCAAACAAGCTTTGCATCCATGTTGGATGAGTTGGAAACTTATTTTTCTTCTTAACGGAGTTGTTTACACCATGTCTTTATCTTCTTTAAATATCCGCCCACGCCGCTTGCGCCAAAGCCCTGCCATTCGCCGTATGGTGAGTGAAACATCGCTTTCAACGGCTGATTTTATTTATCCATTGTTTGTCGATGAAAGCATCGCTGAAGCGGTTGAAGTGAGCAGTATGCCAGGGGTATTTCGTATCCCTGTGAGTGATGTGGCTGCGATGGTGAAGAAAGTTGAAGATGCAGGTATTTCAGGCGTGATTTTCTTTGGCTTACCCAGTGAAAAAGATGCCACAGGTAGTGAAGGTTGGAATGATGATGGTATTGTTCAACAAGCCATTCGCGCAGCCAAAGAAGCTTGTCCCAATATTTGCGTGATTGCTGATACATGCTTTTGTGAATATACCGATCATGGTCATTGTGGCGTATTGCATGGTGAAAGCGTGGATAACGATGCGACTTTAGAAAACCTTAAAAAAGAAGCTGTATCTTATGCTAAAGCAGGTGTCGATATTGTCGCGCCATCGGGCATGATGGATGGCATGATTGCGGCCATTCGTTCAGGCTTGGATGAGGCTGGGTTTCAAGACACAGTGATTATGTCGTATGCTGTAAAATACGCTTCGGGTTATTTTGGACCCTTTCGTGATGCGGCAGATTGTTCGCCAACCTTTGGCGACCGTGCCAGTTATCAAATGGATCCCGCCAATCGCCGTGAAGCCATTCGTGAAGCCTTATTGGATGTGGATGAAGGCGCGGATATGTTGATGGTCAAACCTGCCTTGGCATATATGGACATTGTGCGTGAAGTCAAAGATGCTACGCAATTACCCATGGCTGTTTATAATGTCTCGGGCGAATATGCGATGGTCAAAGCTGCGGCTGCCAATGGCTGGATTGATGAAAAACGCGTGGTACTTGAAACCATGTTGGGATTTAAACGTGCAGGCGCAGATTTGATTTTATCCTACCATGCCTTGGATGTTGCCCGCTGGTTAAGCGAGGAATAAGCCCATGACAGAGCCAAGCCCCAAGCATCAAGATGATTTCCCTTTGGATGATCAACTGGAAAAAGCACCAAAAACCAACACCCATAAAACAGTGCCTGAGCCACAAAAAATACGCCGTTCACTTTGGTTGCTACTAGGCTTGGTATTTGGCTCTATCACTACACTTTCCGCATTACCTTATCTCCCATTATCCATTGCGAGGCAACTTAACTTGCCTGTACTTACAGTGATACAGCCTGTGATGTCTCCACCTCCACTCACGCCAGCAATGGTAAAAGACCAAAAGATTGTGGTGGCCCCCCCCGAATTTGATAAGAAGGTGCTGCATAATCTTCAAGCAAGCATGGATAGTTTACAACAGCGTTTAAACAGCTTTTCTCCGTTGAAGGGGCGAATGCAAACACTTTCTCAAGATTTACAAGCCTTACATGCCAATCAAACGGCAGTACGTGCCGCTCAAATCAGTATTGAAACCATGCAATTGCACTCACGTTTAAGCTGGATTACAAATCCTTCAAGTCATTTGCCTCAAATGCAATTGGCATGGGAAGAAATTGTTTTGTTACCATCACTCAATGAAACGCAACATCAACAAGCAAAGGTCATGTTGGCATTGGCAGCGAAACGTCAAAGAGATGTCTACCGTTGGCAGCAAGAGTTAGACCGTGTTATTGACAGTTATCATTATCAGCCTATTTCATCCCACAATCGATTGAGTGATTGGTTACCCAGTGAAGGACGCTTTGCACCTGTCAGTGCATGGTTGATTCAACAACTTCATTTGCAAAAAGTTCAGCAAAAAGATCACGCTATCGTCAAATTACGTCAGCAATTACGCAGCATTCAACAAAACATGCGTTTAGAGCAGTGGCCTGATGCCAAATCTTGGATGGCATTGCGTAGCCGTTTGCAACTGCACCGCTTGCATCATGATTCAAGTCTTCCCCCCTTAACTATTCCTGAAGATTTTTCACCCATTCAATCGGATATTCAACGTCTTCAACAAACTGCGCGTGATTGGTTGAAGGAGTCATCCCAATGAAATTAAAATTATTATTTTTACTTGCATTGATACTCACCATTGCCTTCACACTTTTCCCCCAAATCGCTCAAGAAACCTTGAGTATTGAAGCCTTTGGCTGGCAACTTGAAACCAAACAAGGTGTGTTTGTGGTGTTCATGTTGGTGGTATTCTTTTTGATTTGGTTTGTTCAACGTCTTATCACTGCACTCACGGCAGGGCCAGGGAAAATTTGGCAAACCCTGCGTACAGGAGGGCAACAACGCCGTGAACAACATTTGCAAACTGCCTTGCATGATTATATTGATATGCACCCTAAAAATGGGCAACGAACATTCAAAAAGGCTCGTAAACTTCTCCCCAATTGGGCGCAGCCATTGTTGGATAGTTTAAGTCTTTTGCCCAACCAGCAGGCAGATGTCGACTTACAACACAAGCCATTACATGTGGCATTCACCGCACGCATTGTCAGTGATCCTGAATGGAAAGCTAACGTCGATGTTTCAAAACGTCAGGCTCATCTTGAAGCATGGCTCACCGTTCATCCCGATGCGCCTTTGGCACAAATCCGTTTGTTGGATATTTATCTTGAGCAACAATCATGGCAAGCTGCTTTGGATCTGCTTCATACGATTAAAAATCAACCCTTACGTTCACAAGCTTGGATCATTGAGAAAAAAATTACGGTACTTTTGGCACTTAGCCAAGAAGAAGGCAATGATGCACAAGCTTGCTTACAACAGGCTGAGAAAATATCAGCGCAACATCAAGGTGTTGTATTGGCACGTGGGCATGCTCACATTCAAGCCAATCACCCACAAGCCGCAGAAAAACTTTGGTTAAATTATTTGAAAAAACATGATGATTTATCCATTGCACAAGCAACACTAAGTTTGATGCAGGGTGAGGGTTTAGCGGCATTTCGTCGCATGGAAAAAATCAAAGGCACACAAGCACTGCTTTGGTTGCATGCTTGTTTAGCCCATGCTGGAAAATTGGAAGGTTTGGCAGAAGAAACGCTTAAGCCCTTGTTGAAAAACCATGCTTGCCCGTTGTTTTGGCAAACATGGGCACAATGGTTAGCACAAAAAGGTGAGCATCAACGCGCGTTTGAAGCTTATGAACAAGCCATTCAATTACAAAACAACAGCCTTTAAAGCTTCAGGAACATCCAAATCATTCAATTGCACAATGATTTTACGTTGAATCGGCACTGGGTCAGTTGAGTGTGATCTTTTAAATTCAGATAAAATTTATCACTATAGTAGATTAAGCACTAAAGCGGCATTTTGTATTTTTTAAAGTTTCCATAATTGCATCATTTATATCTTCAAATTTATCACGTATTTTTCTAATATGCGATTTCATGACAGCCCAATAATTTTCAATAGGATTAAAATCTGGAGAATATGGCGGTAAATACAGCAAGGTACAGCCAACGCCTTCAATAATTTCGACGACCTGTTTCACTTTATGAATGGCTGCATTATCCATCACGACCACTTGCCCTTTGGTTAAAGAATGGACAAACATATTCTTCAACCAATACAAAAATAATTCTCCATTCA
>NVWS02000071.1 GCA_002746295.2 Zetaproteobacteria bacterium | reverse complement strand
TAAATCCCTGATTGAGGGGCATTCTTCACAGGTTTGGCAAAGCGATACACCAACCAAGGCAACGGGAGTAAGGTAAGAACCCAAGGGAGATCGAGATTAAACATCTGCCACCTCATGCAACCAACGCTTGCTTAGGTTCAATAATATTACGGCATCCTTTTGCAACGCTTCATCCAAGTTTTTTCGATAGGCAGCAGTGCTTAACAATGGGCCGATATTACCCGCTGAAAACCCACCGTTGGGGCATTCTTTTTTCCACTGACGATCCAAAAATGCCAACCATTGCGATTGAATCAAGCCTTCAACGTGTGCATTTTTAAAGAGTGTGATACTCACCCGCCGCAATAAAATCGACACTGCCGAAATCATTGCCAAGGCATCCTCTGTTTTTTCAAAATCCTGTTCAATCTGTTGAATTTCTTGCCTGATGGCATCTTGGCGCGCTTGTTTGTGTTTCTTGGCGTGATAACGCTGTTTTAATGGTCGCCATGCCCAAACCATCAACAACACAAGCAAACAAGCGCATCCCAACAACAACCACACACCCCAAGGTAAATGCCACCAAGCTTCTGGCGCAGGCAGGTGAATATCTTTGAGTTGTTTCAGTGCATCAGCATTCATATCGCCCAAAGCCTCTCACGAATACTTTGCGCCACATCTTCATGCGTCTGTAAATGAATCAAATGGATGCCATGTTGTTTTTGTAATTGTTCAAGCGATGCCATGCGTTGCTGATATTGCGTTTGCAACACCTGTTGCATCGCTGCATCGGCATAACAGGTAAAATGTTGTTTTCCATCAAAGACTGGAAATGCGCCAGAAGCAGGAAAATGCGCTTCAATCACATCATGAATATGCACCAGCACCACATCATGATGCCGTGCCAATACTGCCAAGTGACCCACACTCACATCATCCAAACCACGAAAGTCACTCAACATATAAATTAAACTGCCCGTTTGACGAATATGGCGTAAACGCTGGGTCATGTCTTGCAAACTTGGCGATGTCGAAGCCTCATGTTGCCCCTGCCAAGCATTGCTCTGACAGCAGGCATGCAAGAATTTCAGTACGCCTTTTCGACCGCGCGCAGGACGAATCTCTTGATGTTGCTCATCGGAAAAAAGATAAGCACCCAAGCGATCACCATGGGCCACACCATGCCACGCCAACAATGCCGCTGCTTTGCTTGCCACCACCGATTTTAATGCGCCTTGTGTGGCAAAAAACATGGCTTTGCGATAATCCAAACACATCAATACTGGGCGTTCACGTTCTTCGCGGAAAATTTTGGTGTGGGTTGTGCCTGTTCGTGCCGTGACCTTCCAATCAATGCTGCTTAATTCATCACCCGCTTGGTAAGCACGCACTTCCTCAAATTCCATGCCGCGCCCCCGCAAACGTGAAAGATGCCCACCATTAAGCGGTGAATGAATATGTTTACGGCGAACTGCCAAAGCACTCACTTGCTGCTGCAATGCAATCAATTGTGGTAAGGCTAGGGATGTTGTCATGGGTGTTTCCATGGGTGTTTCTAACATGGCTAAGGCACTGCCACCTGTGCAATCAATTGCTGAATCACATCATCTGTCGTCAAGCCCATAGCTTCGGCTTCATAGTTCAACATCAAACGGTGGCGCAACACATCAGGTAAGATGCTTTGAATATCTTCAGGGCTGACAAAATCACGCCCAGCCAACCAAGCATGGGCGCGGGCGCAACGATCCAAAGCAATGGTGGCACGTGGGCTTGCACCATATTGAATATGTGTGACCACACCTTGTTGGGTATGATTGGCGCGGGTTGCCATAATCAGACGAACGATATAATCCTCTAAGGCATCGGCTATATGGATATGCAACACATCTTGTCGGGCTTGCATCAAGAGCTTTTGCGTCAACAGGGTGGGGGCTTCATCAGGCTTTTCTGAGCCTGCTTCTTGCCGCGATAACTGTAAAATTTTACGTTCAGATTCGGCATCGGGTGCTTCAATGGTGATATGCAACAAAAAACGATCCAGTTGTGCTTCAGGCAAAGGATAAGTGCCTTCTTGTTCAATCGGGTTTTGAGTTGCCATGACCAAAAACAAATCGGGTAAAGGATAACTTTTTTGCCCGACTGTGATTTGCCTTTCTCCCATGGCTTCAAGCAATGCAGCTTGGACTTTGGCTGGCGCGCGATTGATTTCATCCGCCAAGACCAAATGATGAAACAACGGCCCTTGTTGAAAGTGAAAACTACCATCTTGCGGTCGATAAATTTCTAAACCTGTTAAATCGGAGGGCAATAAATCGGGGGTAAACTGAATCCGATGAAAATCACCTTCAATGCCTTCACTCAACACATGAATGGCGCGTGTTTTAGCCAACCCTGGTGCGCCCTCGACCAACAAATGACCATCCGCCAAGACTGCAATCAATAAGCGGTTGGCAAGATGCTGTTGCCCAATGATTTTTTTCTCCATTTGTGTTTGCAGTGCTTGAAATGCGGAAAAAGCAACGGACATAAAAACTCCCTTTTAGTCAGGTGAAATATCAACGAAAAAAGCTATAGGGTTAGCTTTATCTCAATTCAAGGGGTATTTTTTTTAATACCGTTGTACGATCAATCACCCAGTCATCACCCCCGAGTGGCACCCCTCGAGTGCTTGTGTCGGGGGTCTATGGATAGAGATTCCCGATATAAGGTTTCGGGAATGGGATCAAGTTATCACATGCCTTTGCTGGCGTTTGCTATGCCCCGATATTTTTTTCTGCTTCACTTTGGGAACATAAGCTACAAAAGGTTTCAAAAAATTCGGCAACACACGCCCTTCAAGCTTCATTAAATCATTCGATAAGGCTTGTGCCACGGCTTTTTCGTCCATATTTTTTTCTTGTGTCAAATAATCAAACAAGAGTTTTGCTAAACGCTCCAAGGCAATTTTCCAAGTCGATTGGGTTTGTGCATACACCCATACTGAAAAATCAAAAAATCCTCCAAATACATCACCATCAGGATAAAGGTAAGCCAGTGATGTCTTAAAATTACCACTGTTTCGATACAAATTCCAAAATCGTGCAAAGCGTTTCATGGCTTGAATATCGTCAAAGGATAAGACGCTGTTTTTCAAAATATCATAGGGTGGCACATCCGAATAAATCATGCCCCATGCCTCATTGTGGCGTGATAAACTTGTGCCTGAAAGATTTTTCAAGATACCAATTTGAATTTCTGCATCGGTCAAGTCACAAAGTTGATTCAAACCTTTGCCAAAACTTTCTAAATCCTCACCGGGTAAACCCACAATCAAATCAAGGTGCATATGGGCTTGGGTTTCTTGCGATAAGTAGGCAATATTTTCTTTGATTTTTTCAAGGTTGAGTTTTCGATGCACCCTTGCTGCGACCTCAGGGTTGAGGGTTTGAATACCAATTTCAAGCTGCAAGGATGCTGGTGGAAATTGCCCAATACGTTGTTTGATACTCACAGGAAAATGATCGGGTATGACTTCAAAATGAGCAAAATAAGGCGCATCTTTGGCAAGGAAAAAATCCAAGATTTGATTGGAAATACGTGGGTTGAGGTTAAAGGTTCGGTCAATAAACTTAAAGCTTCGCGCACCACGTTGCCAAAGTAATTCAAATTCATCCAAAAGCTTATCAATAAACAAGTTTCTTACCCTGTTATCCATTGAAGACAAACAAAATTCACATGCAAATGGGCAGCCACGCGAGGCTTCCACATACATATAACGGTGCTTCACATCTTCATCCGTATAAAAGCGATAGGGCAAGACGACATCATCCAAAGGCACGGTGGCTGCTGCAATGATGCGTTCATTCGGCATATTGCCTTGCAACAAGGTTTGACAGACCTCATAAAATGCCAATTCACCTTCACCTTGGACTATCACATCCGCAGCATCCATATTCACACGCATGGGCGAGTAACTGACTTCAGGACCACCCAATACCAGCATGGTTTCAGGTGATACTTTTTTCAAGGTCTCAATCAATGCTGAAGTTTCAAGGACATTCCAAATATACACACCCAAACCAATGATACGGGGCTTTCTTGCCAACAATTGTTCAGCGATGTCTTGCACTTGGTCATTGATGGTGAACTCGATAATTTCAGCTTGCGATTGAAGTTCGCCCAAATTCGCCAATAGATAACGTAAACCAATGGCAGTATGGGCATAGCGAGCATTTAAGGTGGTGAGAAGAATATCAGCCATGCAAGATCTGTTGATTCATTTGTTCAATGCTTTGAAATTGTTGCTTGGCTTCTTCTAAATCGGGTAACTGCCAATCAATCGGCGCAAGTCCATGTTGTTGCAAATCTTGATTGATACGTGAAAAATAACGCTGACCAAAAAATCCACGGTAGGATGACAGTGGTGAAGGATGCGGTGCTTTGATGACAAAATGTTTGCTTTCATCAATAAAAGATGCTTTTTTCTGAGCATAAGCACCCCATAAGATAAACACCAAATGTTCTTTTTGTGCATTTAAGACTGACATCACATCATCGGTAAAGCTTTCCCAACCTTTGCCTTGATGTGCGCCTGCTTTGCCTTTTTCTACCGTCAATACACTGTTCAATAGCAACACACCTTGCTTAGCCCAGTGTGTTAAACAACCATGTTCAGGGATGGGAATATTCAAATCATCGTGCATTTCTTTGAAAATATTTTGTAAAGAAGGTGGTCGTGCTATATCGGGTGCAACCGAAAAGCATAAACCATGCGCTTGCCCTTCACCGTGATAGGGATCTTGCCCCAAAATCACCACCTTCACTTGCTCAAAGGGTGTTAAGTTAAAGGCTGCAAAGTAATCGCGAGCAGGTGGGTAAATCACTGCACGTTGTTGTTTTCGCTGCGTTAAAAAAACACGCAAATCATGCATGGAAGACTTCTTGAAAGCTGCCGCAAGCGGTGACTTCCAAGAATCTACGATTTTGATATACTCATTCATACGGTTTATAAGGCTTCAATACGTTCCAAACCACCCACATAAGGGCGTAACACCTTCGGAATGATGACTGAACCATCAGGCTGCCATCCATTTTCAAGAATCGCCACCAAGGTACGTCCAATGGCTAAACCTGAACCATTGAGTGTTGCCACGGCTTCAGGCTTTCCTGATTCTGAACGAAAACGAATGCCAGCCCGTCGTCCTTGAAACTGACCAAAGGAAGAACATGAAGAAATTTCACGGTAACACGATTGACTCGGCAGCCAAACCTCAAGGTCGTATGTTTTTTGGGCTGAAAAACCAATATCACCCGCACACAAATCCACCACACGGTAAGGCAGTTCCAAGGCTTCTAAAATCGCCGCTGCATGGCTGGTAATCTCATCTAAATTCGTGAGTGCATCATCGGGATGTACCAACTGAACCATTTCCACCTTATCAAATTGATGTTGACGAATCATGCCGCGTGTATCACGCCCTGCTGAACCAGCCTCACGGCGGAAACATGGGGTGTAAGCACAATGTTTAATCGGCAAGCATGACATATCCAAGATTTCATCTTGATAAAGGTTGGTCACAGGGACTTCAGCCGTGGGAATCAAAAACGCATCTTCCCCTTCAAGGCGATACAAATCATCTTCAAATTTAGGCAGTTGCCCTGTTCCAGTCAGTGTTTTGCGATTAGCAATGGCAGGCACCCAGACCTCTTCATAGCCATGCTGATCGACATGCATATCCAACATGAATTGCATCAAACCCCGTTCCAAACGTGCGCCCGCACCACGAATCACCGAAAAGCGACTACCCGCCAATTTCACACCTGCATCAAAGTCCAAAATACCCAAGGCTTCGCCAATATCCCAATGCGGAGGTACGTCATCTTGACGTGGATTACCCCAACGGCGCATTTCAATATTGCTGGCTTCATCCGCACCATCAGGTACAGAATCATGCGGAATATTGGGAATTTCCATCAAAGCAGAGGCGAAGGCTTCTTCGGCTTCTTTGGCTTGCACATCGAGTTCTTTCACGGCTTTGGCAGCTTCGCTCATCTGCTTCATCACATCGGAAACATCTTCACCCGCACGTTTTTTTTCACCAATTGACTTGGAAACACGGTTGCGTTCAGCTTGTAAGGCTTCGGATTTGGCTTTGATGTCGCGTTGCGCAGCATCCAGTGCTTTGGCTTTTGACCAAGCCGAACCTTCGGCAATCAAGCTTGGATTTCGCCGAGCCAAACCCGCTTGCATGATCTTAAATTTTTTACGAAAGGCTTTGCGATCAATCATGTGTCATCACCGCCCGCTTCGTCCATAGCATCCAAAGCCAATGACTCATCATCATCATCTTCTTCATCTTGTTTTTCCACCACACGCACAGCACCAATCACCACTTCTTTCTTGCTGCATTTAATCAAGGTGACACCTTGTGTATTGCGCCCAATCACAGAAATATCTTGCATACCCATGCGCATCAAACGCCCTGTATCGGTAATCATCATGACTTGATCGTCACCCAAGACTTGAATCGTTGCCACCATCGCACCATTGCGATCACCTGTTTTCAAGGTGAACACACCTTGTCCACCACGTTTCTGACGGTTGTATTCAGAGACCAAGGTACGTTTGCCATAACCATGTTCAGATACCACCAACAAGGATGCTTTCTCAGCCGCCAAGGTCATCGAAATGACTTGATGCCCTTCAGGGAAACGCATCCCCGTCACACCACGGGTACTGCGTCCCATCGCACGCGCATCAGTTTCAGCAAAACGAATCAACTTACCGCCACTGGATGCCAACATAATATCTTGCTCACCATTGGAGCGAACCACGCCCATCAATTCATCATTATCATCCAATCGAATGGCAATAAGACCATTGGTACGAATCTTTTTATATTCAGAAAGCTTGGTTTTCTTGACGACACCTTTTTTCGTAGCCATGACAATAAAATGTTCATCATCAAATTCACGAACGGCCAAGGTTGCTGATATTTTTTCATTCTTTTCAACAGGCAACAGGTTAATCAATGCTTTACCACGCGCTGCACGCCCTGCTTGAGGCACTTCATAGACTTTTTTGAGAAAAACACGTCCTTTATCGGAGAAAAATAACAAATAATCATGCGTGGATGCCACCATCAACTGGGTGACAAAATCTTCTTCTTTGGTGGTCATGGCTGTTTTGCCTTTACCACCCCGACGTTGCGCACGATAAAGGCTGGTTGCATTGCGCTTGATGTAACCTTCGTTGGAAATGGTCACAATCATATCTTCTTCGGTAATCAAATCTTCCACAGACAATTCAGCCGTTTCATCCATAATTTCTGAACGACGTGGATTGGCATATTTTTCACCAATTTCCACCAATTCTGCACGAATCACCTTCATCAATTCATGTTGATCTGCCAAAATTTCTTTTAAGCGTGTAATGACGACTTGAACATCTTCAAATTCACCCTTGATTTTATCATATTCCAAACCTGTCAAACGTTGCAAACGCATATCCAAAATCGCTTGGGCTTGTTTATCCGATAAACCAAAGGTATCCATCAAACCTGTTTTCGCTTCCGCACCTGTTTGGCTGCCCCGAATCAATTTAATCACCGCATCAATGCTATCCAAGGCAATCAATAAACCTGACAAAATATGCACTCTGGATTCAGCTTTGTTCAATTCAAACAAGCAACGACGTGTCACCACTTGACGGCGATGGTCAATAAAGTGATGCAACAATTCGCGCACACCACATAATTTGGGTTGACCATCCAACAAGGACAACATATTGCAGCTAAAGTTGCATTGCAGTTGTGTTTGCTTGTAAAGGTTGTTCAAGATGACTTCAGGAATTTCATTGCGCTTCAATTCAATATAAATGCGCATACCCTGACGATCCGACTCATCGCGAAGTTCTGAAATACCTTCGATTTTCTTATCACGCACCAAATGAGCAATATGAATAATCAACTTCGCCTTATTCACTTGATAAGGCAATTCTGAAATAATCAGTGCCGAGCGTTTGGTGCGTTTGTTGGTTTCCACACAGGCTTTGGCACGCATGGTGACCGAACCACGCCCAGTCAAAAACGCATCACGCATACCTTTGCGACCATAAATAAAGCCACCCGTTGGAAAATCAGGGCCAGGCATCACTTGCATCAACGCATCATCATCGGCACTGGGGTTATCAATCAATGCAATCGTAGCTTGAATACTTTCGCCCAAATTATGCGGTGGAATATTGGTGGCCATGCCCACAGCAATCCCTTGTGAACCATTGACCAACAAACATGGGAATTTAGCGGGAAGAACTTTTGGCTCAGACATCGAATCATCATAGTTGGGGCCAAAATCAACCGTATCTTTATCAATATCAGCCAGTAATTCCGCTGATAACTTGCTCATACGTGATTCAGTATAACGCATGGCAGCAGGTGAATCTCCATCCACTGAACCAAAGTTACCTTGCCCATCCACCAACACATGACGCATACTCCAAGGTTGCGCCATTCGCACCAAAGCATCATAAACAGCCGTATCACCATGCGGATGATATTTACCAATCACATCACCCACCACACGGGCGGATTTTTTATAAGGCTTATCATGGGTACAACCCAAATCCTGCATCGCATACAAAATCCGACGATGCACAGGTTTCAAACCATCGCGAGCATCAGGTAAAGCGCGACCAATAATCACGCTCATTGCATAATCCAAATACGAGCGTTTCATTTCATCTTCAATTAGAATGGGTGTTGCCGGATTTAAAACTTCATCCATGTTTTTTCCTCACAATATAGTCGTTTAAGTATTAAAGTGGTATTTTTTTATTTTTCAAAGTTTTTCAATATAGTCAAGATTGGTATAAAGCTACCCCTTAGTTCGTCATCCCCGAAATATTTTATCGGGGATCTATAGTCATTCAAGTATTAAATCACCCCGTCATTCCCGAAATCTTTTATCGGCAATCTAATCATAGACCCTCGACACAAGCACTCGAGGGTGACGGTTGGATGATAGAAATGATAGCTCTATACTTGAATCACTATAAATACTCCCAAGACCCCCAACACAAACACTCGGGGGTGACGATTGGGTGATAATCGAAAGGGTAGTTCCATACTTAAAGCACTATATTATGTTGGGGTGACATTTTTTCGATATATTCAATGGCTCGGAAGACTCATGGATATAGACCTTTAAAGCAATATTCATGAGATTAAAAAAAACCGTCACTGTTTAGCTTGTCGGTTTTTTCCTTATACAATGCTAATCTTTCGCCGTTTTCAAAAAATAAGGAAAGAATCAACGTGAAATTATTTCGTCGTACCCTATCTGCTGATTGCAACACCCCTGTTGCACTATTTTCTTGCCTGCGCGGTGAACAAGAATGTTTCTTGTTTGAAAGTGCTGAAGGCGGCGAACATTGGGGGCGTTATAGTATTTTAGGCTTTTCACCTGCCATTGTAGCGGTGGAAAAGCAGGGAAAGCTCCACTTACGTCATCGTTCGGGCGAAAAAAACACGCTCAATAGTGATATGCAAACATGGTTGCGAGAGCAAGTCATTGAGCAAGATGTCATGCAAGATGCCGATGATTTACCCTTTGCTGGCGGTGCGGTGGGTTATTTTGCTTATGATATGGTGCATCATTTTGAATCGGGTATGAAAACGGATACCCCCGATGCCACGCTCGCGGCTTATATGATTGTCGATCGTTTTGTGATTATGGATAGTTTGCATGGGGTGATGCATTTATGCGTGTTGGATGATGATGCAAAACACGCCCATGTTTTACTGGATAGTATGGAAACAAGCATTGCCAAAGCTAAGACACCAGAGTCCATGCGTTTGGATATGGATCTTTCAGATGTCTCACATCCCCAGTCACACCTGAGTCAAACCCACTATGAAAACATGGTCAAGGAAGCAAAGGAATACATTTTATCGGGTGATATTTTTCAAGTCGTGTTATCGCAACGTTTTTCTGCGCCTTTAACATCCGACCCTCTTTCGATTTATCGTGCCGTTCGGCATATCAACCCTTCACCTTATTTGTTTTACCTGCATGTCGATGACACCATCTTGATTGGCTCATCACCTGAAACCTTGGTTAAAAAAGAAGGCAAACGTGGCATTGTTCGCCCCATTGCAGGGACACGTCCGCGCGGTGTAACGGCTGCCAAAGATATGGCATTTGAAAAAGAATTACTCGCAGATAGCAAGGAAACCGCAGAACATGTCATGCTTGTGGATTTGGGGCGCAATGATTTGGGGCGCGTGTGTGAATTTGGTAGCGTTAAAGTCTCCGAATCCATGTGTGTGGAACGCTATTCGCATGTCATGCACATTGTTTCGCAAGTGGAGGGCATCTTGCGCGATGATGTCGATGCCTTGGATTTATTGGCTGCAACCTTTCCCGCTGGCACACTGTCAGGCGCACCCAAAATTCGCGCCATGCAAATTATTCAAGAGCAAGAATCAGAATCACGCGGTCCTTATGGTGGTTGCATTGGGCATATATCTTTCGGCGGTGAAGATATGGATACGGCCATTATTATTCGTACAGCAGTGATTCAAAACGAGATGATTTATGTGCAAGCTGGGGCAGGCATTGTGGCGGATTCTGTGCCTGAGAAGGAACATCAAGAATGCGTGAATAAAGCCACAGCCATGTTCCGCTCGGTTGCATTGGCACAAGCCCAACACTTTAAGAAGCCTACAAAGGATAAAACATCATGAGCATTTTGGTGATTGATAACTACGATTCATTTACCTTCAATTTGGTTCAATATTTGGGTGAGTTGGGTGAAACGCCGTTGATTTATCGCAATGACCAAATCAGCATCGAAGGCATTCGTGAACTTGCGCCTGCTCGCATCCTTATTTCTCCAGGCCCTTGCACGCCAGATGATGCGGGCATTACGATGGAAGTGATTCGTCAATTTTCAGGCGAATTACCTATATTGGGTGTGTGTTTGGGGCATCAGTCGATGGCGCAAGTGTTTGGTGGCTCGGTGATTCGCGCGCCCCGCTTGATGCACGGCAAAACCAGCCCCATTGAACATGATGGTCAAGGTGTTTTTAAGGGGTTGCCCTCGCCGTTTATTGCCACGCGCTATCATTCCTTGATTGTCGATGAGCCGCTGCCCGACTGCTTACAACGCACGGCTTGGACAGCCGAAGGCGAACTGATGGGTTTGCGTCACAAACAACATCCCACCTTTGGTGTGCAATTTCACCCTGAATCTATTTTAACGGAACATGGTCACCAGATGTTAAAGAATTTTCTTGAGGTTTCAGCATGAGTCCTATCATTTTATCCACCATTGAACAGCTTCAAAGCCATGAGCCATTGAGCCAAGAACAAAGTGAACAGGTCTTCACGACTATCATGGCAGGTGAAGCAACGCCTGCACAAATTGCTGCCATTTTGATGGGTATTTCATTGCGCGGTGAAAGTGTGGCCATTGTGTCAGGTGCAGCCAAAGCCATGCGTGCTGCTGCCACCCATATTTACCCCAAGGCCACGGGGCTTTTGGATACTTGTGGGACAGGTGGTGATGGTGCAAAAACTTTCAATATATCCACTGCCGTTGCCTTGGTGACAGCCGCTTGTGGTGTACCTGTTGCCAAACATGGCAACCGCGCCATGTCTTCCAAATCGGGGGCTGCGGATGTCTTGGAAGCTTTGGGTGTCAATCTTCATATCTCACCTGAAAGCGTGGCGGCATGTATTGATAAGGTAGGCATTGGTTTTTTGTTTGCACCCCATCATCACCCCGCCATGAAACATGCAGGGCCTGTGCGCCGCGAACTGGGTGTGCGTACGATTTTTAACCTGCTCGGCCCTTTAACCAACCCTGCTGATGCGGATTATCAAATTTTGGGGGTCTTTGCCAAAGATAAATTGCCCTTGATGGCGGGTGCATTGCAAGATCTGGGTATCAAACGGGCATTGGTCGTGCATGGTCGTGATGGTTTGGATGAAATCACCACCACCGCCATCACCGATGCGATTTGGGTGGAACAAGGTCGTCCACCGATGCCATTTGAGATTGACCCTGAGGCATTTGGCATGCCATTTGCCAGCCCGCCTGCCTTGGAGGGTGGTGATGCGGCCACCAATGCTGAAATCTTACGTCATATTTTTGCAGGCGCACAAGGTGCAGGGCGTGATATTGTGTTGCTCAATGCTGCTGCTGCGCTTTGGGTGGCAGGCGAGGTGGATGGTATTGCGGATGGCTTGTCTGTTGCAGCTAACGCGATTGATTCGGGCAAGGTGCAAGAAACGTTGGAGGGATTGATTCAATTGACCAACAAAACATGAACCACAAAGAACGTGAAGTGACGCAAAGTTTAAATCATAGGGGATACTGATCTTATCGCAGGTTTCTCATTCCCACCGTCCTCTTTCCCGGAATTTTTTATCGGGAATCTGATGATAGATCCTCGATACAAGCATTCGAGGATGACGTATGCGAGGATAAAGCACGCGAGGATGACGTATGCGAGGATAAAGCACGTGAGGATGACGACTGGGTGATATAGAAATGACAGTTTTATAGTGATTCAAGTATTCAACCACCCCGTCATTCCCGAAATCTTTTATCGGGAATCTGATGATAGATCCTCGATACAAGCATTCGAGGATGACGTATGCGAGGATGACGTATGCGAGGATAAAACACTCGGGGGTGACGTGCTTTAGGCTAACATGTATTTCATGCCAAATGTGTAACATCAATGAAGTAGTAAGAGGATTCAAACTTGAATAAACAGCAGCTCGCCGCAAAAATATGGGAATCGGCCAACCAAATGCGGTCAAAAATTGAAGCCAATGAATACAAAGACTACATTCTGGGCTTTATCTTCTACAAATACCTGTCCGACCAACTCATCGCCTTTGCCAAACAGCAGGGCATGAGCGATGCCGACATCGCAGGGTTGAATGAAGACGATCAAGACACGCTCAATTACATTCAAAAAGATCTTGGTTATTTCATTAGCTACGACAACCTGTTTAGCACATGGTTAGCCAAAGGCAGTGACTTTGATGTATCCAACGTGCGCGATGCTTTGTCTGCCTTTGAACGCCTCATCCATAGTAACCACAAAAAACTGTTTGATGGCATTTTTAACACCCTACAAACGGGTTTAAGTAAACTCGGCGAAAGCTCTGCCAAACAAACCAAAGCCATTAGCGAGCTGTTGCAACTGATCAAAGACATCCCGATGGATGGCAAGCAAGATTACGATGTGCTGGGGTATATCTACGAATACCTGATTGAAAAATTTGCATCCAATGCAGGCAAAAAAGCAGGCGAATTTTATACCCCGCACGAAGTCTCGCTATTGATGTCTGAAATCATCGCCCATCACTTAAAAGACCACAAAGAAATTCGTATTTATGACCCGACTTCTGGCTCGGGTTCATTGCTCATTAACATCGGTAACAGCCTCGCCAAACATATTGATGATGAAAACAACATCAAATACTATGCCCAAGAGCTAAAAGCCAACACCTACAACCTCACCCGCATGAATCTGGTGATGCGGGGCATTATTCCTGAAAACATCGTCACCCGTAACGCCGACACGCTTGAAGATGATTGGCCATTTTTTGATGAAAACGACCCTATCGGCTCTTACGACCCCTTATATGTGGATGCGGTGGTCTCCAATCCGCCGTATTCACAAAAATGGGATCCCGAATACAAAGACAGCGACCCACGCTACGCCCGCTTTGGGCTTGCCCCCAAAAGCAAAGCCGATTACGCTTTTTTACTACATGATCTTTACCACCTGCGTCCGCACGGTATGATGACCATTGTACTACCGCATGGTGTGTTATTTCGTGGCGGACAAGAAGGCGAAATCCGTAAAAACCTGATTGAAAACAACCATATTGATGCCATTATCGGCTTACCCGCCAATATCTTTTTTGGTACAGGCATTCCCACCGTGATTATGGTGTTACGCCAACAGCGTGATCATAGCGATGTGCTGATTGTTGATGCCAGTAAACACTTCAGCAAAGTGGGTAAAAACAACAAATTACAAGCCTCCGACATCAAACGCATCAGCGATACGCTCATTGCGCGAGAAAACCGCCCAAATTATTCGCAAGTGGTCAGTAAGCAAAGTATTCGTGATAACGATTACAATTTGAATATTCCGCGTTATGTGGATTCATCCGCAGCCAGCGAAGTGTGGGATTTACACGCGACCATGCTTGGCGGCATCCCGCAAAGTGAAATTGATGCCTTAAGTCACTACTGGCAAGCCCTGCCCGCATTACAACAAAGCTTGTTTAGCCCCAAGAATGCAGCGTACGCCGAGCTAAGTATCAAAAAAGAGCATGTCAAACAGCAGATTCACCAACACCCACAAGTGCAAGCCTTTGTGCAAGGCTTTAGCGATGCCTTCAACGGTTTTGATCGATACCTCGTTACCCAGCTCATCACAAACTGGCAAAGCGTCAAACTTAAACAGCAAGAAGAAACCTTAAGCCGTGAACTGTTCACCCGTTTGCAGCCCATTGCTTTAATTGACAAATACCACGCCTACCAACTGCTCAATAACCAATGGCAAACCATCCATAACGATTTGGAAATATTGCAAAGCGAAGGCTTTACTGCCTGCCGACAGGTAGACGCAAACATCGTCATTAAAAAGAAAAACGGCAAAGACACCGAAGTACAAGACGGCTGGATCGGGCATGTGTTGCCGTTTGATTTGGTGCAAGGCATTCACTTAAAAGATGAACTGCACGCCTTAAAAGAAAAAGAAAACCGCTTGGCTGAAATCAGTACCGAATTTGAGGCGATTCTCGAAGGCTTAAGCGAAGAAGATAAAGAAGCCGACACCATCAAAGATGGTGGCGATGGTTTTATCAACGCTGCCGTGGTCAAAGCAGCCAAGCGATTCAAAACAGAAGCCAAACAACACGGTGCTTTTGCTGAAGCCAGCTATGAAGCCAGTATATTAAAGGTCGATAGTTTAATCGCAGAGGAAAGAGCCTTAAAAAAAGCGGTTAAAACCGACAGCGAAGCCCTGCACTTCAAAACCAAAGCCACCATAGAAGGGTTAAACGATGAGCAAGTGAATCAACTGCTGGAATGCAAATGGATTACACCCTTATTGAGCGAACTCAAGCAACTGCCCACCGCCATCATCAACGACCTCAGCCAAAAATTGCAAAACCTCGCCGATAAATACGCCACCACCTACGCAGATGTCGCCAATGAGATAAAAACCACCGAGCAACACCTTGCCACCATGTTGGATGAACTCACAGGCAATGAATACGATATGCAGGGCTTGGCAGAGCTTAAAACCTTGTTGCAGGGGGACGCTTAAATGAGTCAGCTAAGTGCAAAAAGTAAAACGCCCACCATTCGGTTTAAGGGGTTTAGTGGGGAGTGGGTGGAAAAAAGGCTAGATGAAATTACTATTTATATTAAAGGTTTTGCTTTTAAATCTGCGGACTACAGAAGCAGTGGTACGAGAATAGTAAGAGTTTCTGATTTAACTACCAACGACCTAGTTGAGTCAAACGAAAGTAGCACATACATCGATAATAGTAAGGAAAATCAATATTATAATTACAGAATTAAGGATGGAGATATTGTAATTACAACCGTTGGGTCTAAAGCCGAAATGCGTGACTCAGCTGTTGGCAGAGCTATAATTTTCAATGAGGACAAAGGATTTCTATTAAATCAAAATTTAGTTAAATTAAGTGCAAAAGAGAAAAATAATAGCCGATTTATTCATGTGCAGTTACTGAGAGAGAAATACGCAAAATTCATCGAAGACATTCAGAGAGGAAATGCAAACCAAGCCAATATAGCTATCAATGATTTATGGGGATATTTAGTTTATTGCCCGAACCCAAAAGAACAAATCCAAATAGGCAATTTCTTCCAACAGCTTGATCGCCTGATCGCCCAGCATCAGCAAAAGCACGATAAGCTGCGATGCGTTAAAAAAGCCCTACTGACAAAAATGTTCCCCAAGCAGGGCGAAACCCAACCCGCCATTCGCTTTAAAGGCTTTAGTGAGGCGTGGGAGGAGAAGGCGTTGGGGGATATTTGCGAACCATTAAAAGGAAAAGAACTATCATGGAGTTCAATAAGAGAAAATGGTAAATATGAATGTATTTTATATGGACATCTTTACACTGAATATGGAATGGTTATAAATAAAGTTAAATATTTTACTGATATTGACTCTAAAAAAATTCCTAAAAGCAATTATGGAGATATTTTAATTCCAGCATCTGATACAACTCCTACGGGGATAGCAAGAGCTTCCAGCATCGATAAAGTTGGCGTATTACTTGGCGGAGATATTAATATTCTTAGACCTAGAGATGGCTATCATGGTAGTTACCTTTCTTATAATATAAATAAAAATAGAGCAAAGTTAATCAAACTTATTAAAGGAACTTCGGTTAAACATTTAGGCAATTCTGATTTAGTAAATATTGATATTTATGTAACGAATGACACAACAGAACAAACCAAAATCGGCAACCTTTTCCAACAACTCGACACCCTCATCAACCAACACCAAAGCCAACTCACCAAGCTCAATAACATCAAGCAGGCGATGCTCGCTAACATGTTTGTGTGACTAATAGTTGATCAATCAGACCTACTTTAGCATAGTTGATCTGGTTTTAATGGGAGCAAAAACATGATTATTAATATCTCAGAAGCAAAAGCAAACCTTTCAAAATTAGTGAACTTGGCTTACCAAGGAGAAGAAGTCATTATTGCAAAAAATAATTTGCCTTTGGTTGAGCTTGTCATGCATAAACCTAAAAGCAAAATTGTTTTAGGTTTGTTAGCAGATAAAAAACTGGACGCTTTAGATCAAGCGGTTATGGACTCAGTGCCAGAACTTGAACAGGACTTTTATGACGCGGATGTTTTTCCTCAATGAATATATTGATTGATACCCATATTTTTATTTGGTTATTAAAAGCCCCTGATAAACTATCCCCCGCGCATTTGACGCAGTTACAACAACCGCATATTTTTTTTCTAAGTGCTATTAGCATTTCTGAAATGATGATAAAAGCCAGTATTGGCAAACTCAATGTTGATTATGATCCGCTTGAAATGGCACAAAAAAGTGGCTTGCGCTGTTTAGATTTTAGTGCAGAAGATGCGAGCTTATTAAAACGTCTCCCCTTACACCATAAAGATCCTTTTGACAGGATGCTAATAGCCCAAAGTCTTTCTCGTAAAATGCCGATAATGACAAGCGATAAAAAGTTTCAATGTTATAACTGCAAACTGGTTTAGACTGGCAGAGGCTTTGGGGAACACCAAAGCCAACTGACCAAGCTGAATAAGATCAAGCAGTCGATGTTGGCGAAAATGTTTGTTTAAGAGGCAATGATGAAAAACGATCCACTCATTATTTATCAAACGGAAGATGGCAAAGTCAAAATAGAGACGCATTTTGAAAATGAAACGGTTTGGTTGTCTATTGAACAAATAGCTGAATTGTTTCAAAAATCGCGCTCTACCATCAATGAGCATATTCTGAATATTTACAAAGAACAGGAACTTGAACAAGCGCCTTCGATGAGAAAAATCGGAAATTCCGATTTTTCTACCAAACCCACTAATTTTTATAAAACCAATGATCTGGAAAAATAATCAATGACTTTTAATAGCGAAGCCGAATTTGAAGCTGCCTTGATTGAGGTATTAAGCCATAAAGGTTGGGAATCGCAGGTGCTTAAAAACCCCACCGAGGCGGATTTATTGCAAAACTGGGCAGATATTCTGTTTAACAACAATTCGGGCATTGACCGCTTAAACGATGTACCGCTCACCACCAGCGAAATGCAGCAGATCGTGGAGCAAATACATGCGCTTAAAACCCCGCTAAAACTCAATGGCTTTATCAACGGTAAAACGGTGAATATCACCCGTGATAATCCTGCCGATAGCTTGCACTTGGGTAAAGAAATCAGCCTAGAGATTTACGACCGCCAAGCCATTGCGGCGGGGAAAAGTCGTTATCAAATCGTGCAGCAACCGCAGTTTGCCAAAAAATCAACACTGATGCGTGACCGCCGTGGCGATGTCATGTTGTTAATTAACGGCATGCCCGTGATTCATATCGAGCTGAAACGCAGTGGCGTGCCAGTGAGCCACGCCACCCATCAAATTGAAAAATACAGCGATGAAGGCGTTTTTACGGGTTTGTTTGCTTTGGTACAGGTGTTTGTGGCGATGTCGCCCAGTGAAACGCTGTATTTTGCCAACGCTGGTCAAGAAGGGCGTTTTAATAACGATTATTTTTTTCATTGGGCGGATGTGAATAATGAGCCGATCAATGACTGGAAGCGTATTGCCTCTGATCTGTTGTCGATTCCGATGGCGCACCAGTTGATTGGCTTTTATACCGTTGCCGATGGCTCGGATGGGGTGCTGAAGGTGATGCGGAGTTATCAGTATTACGCTGCCCATGCCATTTCTGACAAAGTAGCCAAAACCAACTGGGCGGACAGCTTTAACAAGCATAATCAATTGGGTGGTTATGTGTGGCACACCACAGGCTCGGGCAAAACCATGACCAGCTTTAAATCGGCACAGCTCATTGCCCAATCCAAAGATGCGGATAAAGTGGTGTTTTTAATGGATCGCATTGAGTTGGGTGTGCAATCTTTGCAAGAATATAAAGGCTTTGCGGGGGATAACCAAGACGTGCAAGCCACCGAAAACACCCATGTGTTGATGACCAAATTAAAAAGCAACGACCCCGCCAATACCTTGATTGTGAGTTCGATTCAGAAAATGAGTAATATCAACGATGACGACGGCGCACTGCAAAGCGATGATATTGAGCGGATAAACTGCAAGCGTATCGTGTTTATTGTCGATGAGGCGCACCGCTCAACCTTTGGCGATATGCTTATCACCATTAAAAAAACCTTTTCCTCGGCGATTTTCTTCGGCTTTACAGGCACGCCGATACACGAAGAAAACCAAAAGAAAAAAAACACTACCAGCAGTGTGTTTGGTGATGAGTTACACCGTTACAGTATTGCCGATGGTATTCGCGATAAAAACGTCTTGGGTTTTGACCCTTATATGGTGCAAACCTTTAAAGAGAAAGAGATACGCCGTGAAGTGGGTTTATTGAAAGCCAAAGCAAGCAGTGAAAGCGAAGCCTTTGCCGACCCGAAGAAAAAAGCCATGTTTAATCGTTATATGAATGATGTGCCGATGGCAGGTTTTACCAATGATTTAGGCAAGTATGAAAAAGGCATCGAAGATGAGATACCGCAATCTCAATACGGTGAACCCCATAAAAAACAGGTCGTTGCCGATATTTTGGATGGCTGGGTGACGCTAAGCCAAGGCAATAAGTTTCATGCCATTTTAGCCACGCACAGCATTACGGATGCGATTGATTATTATCGTCGTATCAAAAAAGAACAGCCTGAGCTGAAAATTACTGCCTTGTTTGATCCGCATATCAACGAAGGTGAGGACTATCAAAGCAGTAGTAAATTCAAACAAGATGGCTTGCTGGAAATCATCGGCGACTATAACCAACGCTATGAACAAGCGTTTGATTTGGGCAGTCACCCCAAATTTAAAAAAGATTTATCGGCACGTTTGGCACATAAAAAACCCTATTTACGCATTGCCCACGCGCCGATGCAACAGCTTGATTTGCTGATTGTGGTCGATCAAATGCTGACAGGTTTTGATTCCAAATGGCTGAATACCTTGTATTTGGACAAGGTGCTGACATTTGAAAGTGTTATACAGGCATTTTCACGTACCAACCGCTTGTTTGGGCATGATAAACCGTTTGGCACGATTCGTTATTACCGTTACCCACACACCATGAAGCGCAATATTGATGATGCGGTTAAGTTGTATTCTGGCGATAAACCCATCGGTTTATTTGCCGATCAGCTTGATTCTAATATGAAAAAAATGAATGATGTCTTTGTGGAGATACATGACTTGTTTGCCAATGCAGGTATCAGAAATTTTGAAAAGTTGCCCGATGATAGCGCAGAGCGTGGGCAGTTTTCCAAACTGTTTCGCTTCTTGAATGCGTATTTAGAAGCGGCAAAAATTCAGGGCTTTGTCTGGGAAGACGACAACACGCTTGCACTTGATGAAAATACCTATCTGGTGTTGGCATTACGTTATAAAGAATTAGCAAGCGGGGGCGAAGAAAATGGCGGCGGT
>NVWS02000070.1 GCA_002746295.2 Zetaproteobacteria bacterium | reverse complement strand
TGCTAAACGTAAAGCACGCGGCTATAAATTCGCACACTTCAAAACTATGGCTTACTTAATGACTGGGAAATTGGACTTTTCCAAGGTTAATAAATTTTGCTTACCCACTTGATTTTCAAAAGAGCCAAAAAATAAAATAACAAAGGATGAGATTAATTTAATAATTAAAGAAAAAGAACAAATTATAAAAAAAAGTGGGGTGTTAGAATATTTTCACCCTCAAGGTGATTTTAATGAAGTCGGAGGGATGGAAAATCTCAAAGATTGGTTGGGTAAGAGGGGAAAAGCATTTTCAAACGATGCAAAAGAATTTGGTTTAGTATCACCTAAGGGGGTAATGCTGTTAGGCATACCTGGTTGTGGTAAAAGCTTGGTTTCTAAAACAATTGCAAATGAATGGGAGCTACCTTTATTAAAATTAGACTTGGGTAGTGTGTTTGGTTCATTAGTTGGTGAAAGTGAAGCGCGAATGAGGGAAGCTTTGGCTTTGGCAGAAGCTATATCACCTTCCATATTATGGATAGATGAAATAGAAAAAGGATTAAGCGGTATCTCTAATGGTGGAGATGGTGGAACAAGTGCTAAGGTATTTGGTACTTTACTTACCTAGATGCAAGAAAAGAAAAATGAAGTGTTTGTCATATCAACGGCAAATGATATATCAGCGTTACCTCCTGAACTATTAAGAAAAGGTAGATTTGACGAGATATTTTTTGTCGATTTGCCATCCACACAAGAAAGAGAAGATATATTTAAAATCCATATTAAGAAAAAAGGCAGGGACATAGATAACTTTGATTTAAATATGTTGGGTACTAAATCAGCTGGGTTTAGCGGGGCAGAGATCGAAGAGGCTGTTAATGAAGCACTCTTTATTGCTTATGATTCTAAGAAAGATTTAGAGATTAAACACTTAGAAGAAGCATTGGAAAAAACATTCCCTTTATCAAGAACTATGGAAAGTACAATAAAAGATTTGAGAAGCTGGGCTAAAGTAAGAGCAAGATTTGCATCAAATGGTAAAAGCGAAGAATTGCCAGAGTCTAAAGAGGATATTCCTACTTTACCGCAAGAAAAATCTAATCCGTTTATTAAGTAGGGAATACAATGGCTGAACAGAATAGAAATAAGCATAGAAACCAGAATAATAGATTTCAGGTTGGTGACAAATTATTTTATAGTGCTTTACATGATGAAAGAGTTGCTGAAGCAATAAGAATGACGACCAAGTCAGCACTTGAGCCGTACTATAATTTCTTAAATGAAGCGATAAAAGCAGAAAATAAAAAAGGTTCTTATGAAATTGACTGGAAATACATAGAATCAAACTATTTACTTGTTATCACACCTATCTACTCTAAATTTAAAATAGATAAGCCCGAGACTGTTTTTAAGATTTTTCTACCACAAAATCTTGAGTTAAAAGAAGAGAGAAATAAGCTTTTTTTCGATAGTCAAGATAAAACAGTTAGATTTGATAAAACCGATGTTGATTTACAAGGTGATGTTTTAATATTATCGACAGAGCGCTTACCACAAGCCAAAGAAATATTAGAATTAAATAATGAAGAAGTAAACTATGAGTTAAGTGATGTCGAATTAAAGGTAGGCAATATTTTAAACTCTAACAATGAAAAATTTAAAATTGAGGAGCTAGAACAACTTGAAAACGGCTGGAATGTCATTTTAAAAACCAATAAAAACATTAAAGAAGTTCATTTAAATGATGTTACGTTACAGGTTTCAAAATACCAAAATAATTTTGAAAAACTTTTTGATGATAGTGATGAATACGAATATGAAAAACTAGGCAATGAATATCAATGTAAAAACTTACCCAAAAGTAAAACCCTTAAGGATGAACAAGGTAATGAATATACATGGCGACCACTTAAAAACAAAAACAAAAGCAAAAGTGATATTGTAATTCAGCTTATAGATGATGATAGTAATGATGAAAAATCCATATCAGAGTATTTTTTTGACGATGATGTTAGAAGTGTTTATCAAGGCAGGGATAGTAGAAGTAGTTTTGATATAAAAAAGAAAAAAAATGAAGATAAGATATTAATTTTAAAACAAGATTGGAAAAATCCTAGAGAATTAAATAAAAATGAAAAAATAAAAATAAAAGTTGATACTGCAAATCTAAAGAAACAACAAAACTCAGTTCAACTTTTAAATAACACGCCAGTAAAAGCACAAAAAAAACTTCTTAAACTTTTTGAGAGAAAAACCGAATACCTGTGGAATTATCGACAAAATAATAATATAGATGACTGGTATATTTTAAATAATGAAGATTATGATGGCACTTTAGATCAGCGTAAGTTTGTAATAAAAGCCATTGCAACAGATGATTTCTCCATATTAGAAGGTCCCCCTGGGAGTGGAAAAACCACTACGATATTAGAGTTAATTTTACAGCTTACAAAAAGAGGAAAAAAGGTTTTACTGTCCGCATCAACTCATGTTGCAATTGACAATGTCTTAGAGCGTATAGACCAGTTTGATAAAGATAAACTAGTTGAACCTCTTAGAATAGGTAGAAGTGATAGTGTGGGTGAAGCGATACAGCATTTACAGATTGATGAAAAATTAAAGCGATATCAAGGTAACGGTATTGATGAAGACTTAGCAAAAAGATTGATTTTAGATGGCGCTAACTTGGTATGTGGTACAACGATGGGAATTAATCAGTTCCCACCCATCAAAGATAGAGCTCGTAATAACAAAAAGCCGTTAGATACCATGTTTGATTATATGATTATTGATGAATCGAGTAAAACTACTTTTCAAGAATTTTTGGTGCCTGCTATGTTAGCTAAAAAATGGGTTTTAGTGGGTGATATTAAACAATTATCACCATTTATCGAACAATCCCATATTGTTCATAATTTTAATGTGCTGATTCCCCCTGATACTCAAAAAGCAATTAGACTGGTCTTTGAGAGCTTATACAATAATAGAAACCCATACATCATAGAAGTTTCTACAGGTGTTGAAAATGAAATAAAAAAATATTTAAATTCTTGGTGTAAGAAGGAGGAAAGCCCGTATAGTGATAAAGTCATTGCTTACAGCGATGAAAGAGATTTATTTAAATTACTTGGCAGTGATTTGATACTAATAAAAAATGGAACATGGGATGAAAGAAAAAGAGAACTTCCAAAAACGCATATATTAATTTTAAAAAATGAACTGGATGATAATGACTTTTATTTTAAGCAGAGTTATTTAAATAAAAAAATAAAATTACAACGCTTTAATAAAATTAATAGGCAAGAATCAAAAAACAACAGTCCGATTGAATATAAAGATTATTTTAAAAGCATGTTGAAAGAAAAAAACTGGGCAGAAGAAATAGCATGGAGAATGATAAGAGTTTATGAAAGAAGAATGCTAAAAAACCCTAGTTCATATTATGAAAAAACTTATGAATTATTGAAACCTGTCGGTGAAGACAATGCTGTTGAGAGAGTTTACAACATGACTCTACCATCAATTTTAGAGTCTATTCAAGTTGGTAATGGGGAAAGGCATAGACATACAACAACGATTACCGATGGCTTTGATAAACGAGATTTATGCCTGAGACATGAAACATTGAAAACTCAACATAGAATGGCACCTGATATTTCAAGATTTTCTAGGGAAAATTTTTATTCTGTAGATGGTATTGTGGCATTAAAAGATGCTTCTACTATTGATCGATATTGGCAATACACAAGATATGACAGTAGAGCAGTGTGGCTTGATACTCCCAAAAGCATTCAGGATAAAAAAAATGACAGGCGGCATCAAAAAGAAGTTACTGTCATCATTGAAGAAATAGAAGCATTCATTGAATTTTCCAAGGCGAAGCCTGTAAATCAAGATAATGAATCATGGAGTATAGCAGTACTCACTTTTTATAAACCACAAGAAACACTTCTTAGAAAATCTCTGAGAGAGTTTTGTGACCAACCAAATAAAATGTCCCGTTTTAACAAGGGAAATACAAATATATTGCTTTATACAGTAGATAAATTCCAAGGTATGGAAGCCGATATTGTATTTTTGAGTATGGTAAGAGGTCAAACTATCGGTTTTATGGATAATATAAATAGGCTAAATGTTGCGCTTACTCGGGCTAAGTATCAAAGGGTAATCGTTGGAGATAAAACATTCTTTGCCAAACAAAGAAACTCAGAAGAACTAAAAAAATTATCACAAGATGGAGAGTAGCCTTGAAAATCACGCTAACCAAATTGATTAAAGTTAAAAATATTGAATTTATTGGTGAGGTAGACTTTTATGAAGATGACTCTCCTTATGTGAAGCTACTAGAAAATATAAGCTCTGAATATGAATTGGTTGACCATTTAGAAAAAAAAGGTATGTCAGATGCGGCAATAAAGAATGTTGTTGGTAAACTCACTTCGTTAGGGGTTATAGGTAATGGATATATTCAGAATGGTTTTCCAGAAAAAGAATACGGTAAATACTCATTAGCTATTTGTGAAAATAATACATACCTACCCTTTAAGTATAAAAATAAAGAGATAAAACGAATCGATGCTAAACCTTGGCAAAAATATATAAATCTTAAAGAAGATAGAAATATTATGGAGTTGGTCAAGGATGATTCCAATAATGACTATAAGGTTTTGAATATAGAAAATAAAAAAGCCAATATAACAGAACAACATGATATTGAGTTAAAAATAATCTATGAGAATAATTGGCGTTATGTAGTTGATAACAAATCTTTTGATATGAGTGAAATAGACTTTAATGCTTTATTTGATGGTAACTGGGATCAAAAGACAGGGGCATTAAAAGTGAATTTTGTCGAAATATCTGGACACCCTAATGCGATAGAATCTATGGAGCATTCTTTTAAGGACTCTATTTCTATTGAGCAATATGGGGAACTAACAGCATATTTTAAAAATATACCTGTTATGCCTAAAACTTTTGAAGATGCTAAATTATGGTTTTTACACATTTTAAAAACAGAAATAGAAGTAAAAAATAGATATATATCTAAAGAAGAATTGCAGTCGTTATGGTCAAATCTTATGGATAAGAAGCCAAGGTTTCAAATATTTAACTTAATATTTGATTTTAATCTTATTTTACAAGGTTTTGGTAAAGATTCTAAGTATTACTGGCTTTTACAGGCTACCATCCATCTTTATCCTTTTGCTAACAAATTACATCCAAAAAATAGAGTTATAATACAAGATGGAGAAAACGTAGATTTAAAAAACCACTTATTTAATGCTTTCAATATTAAGAAACCACAAAAATTGGTTATTGTCGATAGATGGATAGTGAACTTAAAACAGTATGAAGCTTTAGAAAAAATCATTGAAGCTTTTGGCTTCCCTGAAACAACGATTGTCACGCAAGAAGTAAAAGAGAGAAAAAACGAAAGTAAAATTAACGATATTATTCAGAGAATAAAGATCAAAAAACTTGTTAAGGCTAAAAAAGATATAGTTCATCAAAGATATTGGATAATTGATGATAACTATTATCAAACAAGTGAAAGCTTAGATTTTATAACTCTTGAAAATGATAATGTAAGAACAAAATATACAACCTTTGAGTTATATGAACATAAAGATATTGATCCTGCCCTGTTAAAAATGGAGATAAATTAAATGTCGTTAATAAAAGAAATAAGCTTGGATAAAACGATTGATTATTCACAGGATAGCCTAGAGTATTTTTTAGAGCAAGGTAGTGATAGTGGCCTAATTAATTACCAACAAATAACCAATAAAATCAGGACAGCAAAAGAGTTTGTCAAAATTGCTGCTACCAGCACCATAATCGATGAAATTTATGATGCTTTATATGGTAATAATGATTTAAATATTTATATGATATTTAAAGATTTTAGTAAGGTGGCAGATACACTCTCAAAATTTGATAATAAAAAGCCAGTAGTTGCAAGAGAAGTTGAAAATTTAGAGAATAACTTTATTATTATTGATGATATTTCATTCCTACTTATCAATCCTCTATCGCAAACAGAAAACTTGTATATCGAATTACATGAAAGTCAAACGCAAGATTTGAGTTTTCTTTTCAATTATTATTTTTGGAATTGCGCGTCTCTTGAAAAATTAGTTGATAAAATATCACAACCTATTGAATCGCCATTTCCTCCTTTTGATAAGCGTGAACTGAAATTTATTAACATATCAAAAAATATTCCAAATGAATTTGATCATGTATTTGTTCCTAGAGATAAAAAATTTAATGAGTACTTAGATGTAGGTATTCAAAACAAGTATCTTAGTTCTGACATCAAAATACCAGTATATTATAATAATAAATATGTTCAGGTGGGTGGTTTATCTATTAAAGATTTAGATCTTAATATTAGTAATATTTGGGAATTAATAGAAAACAAGATCTGTGATATAAATACAGAAATTAATATTATTCCCAGAGAAGGGAACTGGCGTGATACGATAGACATAAAAAATGCGTCTACTGTTGAACTCAAAGAAATAAAAGCGAAAAACATTGACGATATGAGTATTACAGAGCCATCTAGTTTTCCAAAAGAAAACTTTGTTAAGTATATCTCTTATCAATGGACTGTATTGCCACCTATAAAACCTTCAAATGCCAAAATGTCTCGACTGTATACCGAATATGATCAATTGGTGGTAAAATATAATCAGCAATTATCAATGCTTGATAAAAAACTTACTGATATAAAGAGTGACAGCTCTATTCTTTCTTCATTTTTAGGAACAAACAAAAAAGCCACACAAGATTTAAATAAAATAAATGAATATAAAAAAAGAAACTTACTTGAAGTTAAGGCTAATGAGTTAAAAGAGTTTTTCACAAATGAGTTTAAATTATTTTTTGAATCTATAATCAACTGTGAGAAAGATTTCAAAAATGATAAACAAAGAAAAGAAGCGGAAGATCATTGGCTACAGATAAAACAACAAAAGGAATCAGAATTAGATAAAAAACAAAAAGAACTTAAAACTATAAATAATAATTTGGAAAATGACAATAACAGCCGTGCAAAACAAAAAAACAAGCTGGAAAACAAGATACAGAATCTTAAACAAGGTATTAAAAATAGATACACTGACTTTAACTATAAACCTAAGAAAAATGAGTTGTCGTACTTATCTAAAGAGACAACACAAGAATATGAAACACCTGCCATCCCCGCTTTTTCTTTACCAGAGGTTGGCGAGTTATATGAAACCAAGGATAGTTATTTCTTAGAAATTCTAAGTTTTGAGCAATTAGACAAAGCAAAAGAACTACAACAGAGATATAAAAATAAAAGTTATAAAGTGGTTGTAGGAGTTAACAATGAGTAGGGTAATTCATGTAAAAGGAAAGGTTTTCATAGAAAATAGAAAAATAGCCATTGATGTTATTCAAGAAGCCAAAAATGGTATCTATTTTGAGAATAACCAGTTTTTATTTGAACGATATGATGCTTATGATCAAATTAGCAGGTATGAAAAAGCTAGGCAAATAGAAGATGTTGAAAAAGAATATTTAAACCGTTATAAGCTATATAAACGAGAAAAAGAAGAAATAAATAAAAGAAGAAAAGAACAAGATAGAAGACATCAAGAGAGATTGGCCTCTTTACAAAAAGAAAGAGAGAAATTAGAAGAAGAAAGAAAATGGGCTAAGCTTGAGCAGGAAAAAATAGCTAAGATAGAAATGGAAAAACTGAGAATTGAAGCGGAAAGAAAAGCTATAGAATTAGAAAAAGAGAGAATACGCAAGGAAGAAGAAAAAAGACTCCTTAAAGAAAAGCAAGAGAAAGAGAGGGTGGCAGAAGAAAAAAGATTATTACGTGAAGAAAAGGCTACTTTAATAATAGCTAATGCAAAAAAGCAGGGGTACAAGGTAAAAAAAGAATTGAGAAAAGATAATACAATCAAACTCGTACTTCAACAAAGAATATATTAATGTTAAATATTTACAATATAGAAACTTCTAATTATGTAAATGGCAACGGTTGCCGATATGTGCTGTGGGTTCAGGGGTGCGATTTAAAATGCACTGGATGTTGGAACAAACAAACATGGAGTTTCAAACAAAAAAAATTAAAAAGTATTGATGAAATATTTTCTCAAATAAAAAGTTTAGCACATAGTCTTCAAGGGGTGACATTTAGTGGAGGAGAACCTTTTTTACAGGCAAAAGTTCTTTCAGTGCTAGCAAAAATGATAAAAGAGAACACCAATTTAGACCTCCAAATATTTACTGGTTATTCAAAAGAAGAATTAAAAGATGAATTTCACATTAAGCTACTAAAATATACAGACATTTTGGTAGCTGGAAGATTTGATATGAATAAGCCTAATAACAACCAAACCGTTTATATGTTAAATAATAATATTGATGCGTGGCTATTTAATAATAGTGATGTTGAAATTGAAATAAATGATTATATGGATATAAAAATCACTGGCTACCCAACAGATAAGTTGATTGATGGAATTAAGAGGGAGTGCATATGAAAGAGTATAATGTAATCGTCGAAATTGATGAGGACGGCAACATCAAAGCTGAAACAAAGGGAATGAATGGGAAAGTTTGTATTAATGAACTTGATGAAATATTAGACGAGGTAACGGGAGAAAGAGAGTTTAAGAATAAACCTGAATTTTATAAAAAGGATTCTGTAGTTCGCAAAACAATAAAAAATAAACAATAATAAAAATATGCACTCGGGAAAAAATAAGGCTACGTTTCTTCCTTGCGATGCTTTATGTTGCCGCAAATGATTCGTCGTATCAATGCCTTATATCAAGCACAAGGGGAAGGGTAATGTCAGAACAAGAGAAAGCATTCCGATCCTATACCTTATCGGATCAATGGGTTGGACATCTGGATACAGCATTGAAAAATATTTTTCTACGCCATGAAACGCAACGCCCTTATCCTGCTCAAGCGGTGGAAGAAGGGGGATTGTCCGATCAGGATAAACAACAATCGGCAGCCTTGATGCGTGTGAATCATGCGGGTGAAATGGCAGCGCAGGCTTTGTATCAAGGGCAAAGTATGATGGCGCGTGATGTTTCGATTCATGATAAATTGCGTGCAGCTTCGATTGAGGAAAGCGATCATTTGAATTGGTGTCGCAGTCGTTTGGATGAATTGGGTGAACAACCCTCCAAGTTTGATCCTTTTTGGTATGCAGGATCGTTTGTGATGGGG
>NVWS02000005.1 GCA_002746295.2 Zetaproteobacteria bacterium | reverse complement strand
GCAACCCATGAAGGGATTGCACGTATCAATGGTGTCCATGCCTCACCTGATTTATTGATACGCCAAGTAAAAGTCGTGGCGAAATGTTGTCCAACATGGATTCAAACCTGTATGTTGGCATGGGATAAAGAACCGCCAGCCGATCATGAGATTTCAGCTTATTTGGAATTATTAAAAAAAATGAAGGGGCAAGGTGGTTTGCAAGGCGTGTTGTTGTATGGTTTGGCGCGACCTTCATTACAAAAGGAATCGCTTCATGTTTCGGCTTTGAATGAAGCTTGGATGTTACATTTGAAAGAGCGTATTGAATGCTTGGGTGTCTCAGTACGGTTATCGTTGTAGATAAAATACATAGGAGAAGAATGAAAATGAAAAAGTATCAAATCATGATGGCAGCAGGGTTGTTGGTATCATTATCTGCATGTGCAACTACACCGAATGATCCAAATAAACAAGCCAAAGATAAAGCTGCTATGGGTGCGATGTTGGGTGCTGTAGCAGGCGCAGTCGTCGGTTATAACAGTGATAGCAACCGTGAACGCGGCTTGGCACGTGGCTTGGCATTGGGAGCCGTTGCAGGTGGTGCTGTAGGCGCTGGAGTTGGCTCTTATATGGATAAACAACAAGCTGAATTTAATCAGCAATTGTCATCGGAACGTCAATCCAATCAGGTTGAAATTCAACGTTTGAAAAATGAAAGCTTAAAAATAACCATGAATTCAGAAGTCTCATTTGATAGTAATTCATCCAGCATGAAACCTGCTTTCAATCAAACACTGCGTAAAGTTGCCAATATTTTACAACGTTATTCTAAGACAACCGTGCGTATTGTGGGATATACAGATAGCCGTGGTTCAGAAGCTTATAATCTGAATTTATCTAAACAACGTGCAAAATCTGTTGCTTGGGCACTGCAAGATGATGGTGTGAGTCATCAACGTGTAGCGATTGAAGGTCGTGGTGAGTCTAATCCCCGTGCAAGCAATGCTAATGCAGCGGGTCGCCAATTGAATCGTCGTGTTGAGATGTTTATTCAACCCAATAACAATATTCAATAATTTATGACAATAGGCAGGCTCATTGCCTGCCTATTTTTTAAGAAGCGAGTGGCTGTGGGAAGCCGACAATCGAATGCTTTGGCATACTTCGCTGCACAGTAAAACTTGTTAAATCAAGGCCTAAACTTTCACCCAATATACTCTGGCTCATCACTTGCGCCGTAATCGGTGCTAAAGCGACACCATTCCGATAATGCCCAGTGGCAACCCATAAACCTTCTTTTTCGGGAATTTTTCCTAAAAACGGCATGCCATCAGGTGTTCCAGGGCGAAATCCCATCCATTGTTGTTCTATTTCAAGGTTTTCCAAGGCAGGGGCTATTTTTTTCATGGATATAAGTAATGATTGAATCACATCATCGGTGTTACCGCGTTCAAAACCGACAAACTCCATGCTTGCACCCACCAAAATACGCCCATCTTTTCGGGGTACAAAATAAGCATCATCATGTTTGATAATATGCTGCATGAGATTGGGGCGACCTTTGAGCAATACCATTTGCCCTTTGACAGGTTGAACAGGCAATGAAAAACCCATGCTTTTTGCCAGTTCACCACTCCAGCTTCCACCTGATAAAAGCACAGCATCAGCATGATAGTTTGAACCATCGCTGCTTTGTACGCCGATAACTTTGCCTGAAGAAGATGCGAGAAGTTGCTTAACCTCACATTGCTCATGTAAAACAACACCAAGCTTTTTCATCCATACTCGAACAGCTTGTAACAAACGTGGGTTTCGAATTTGGGCGACATCTTTCCAACGTAATGCACCTTGAAGATGTTCAGGGTTAAGGCTAGGTTCATATTGCATGGCTTCTTGAGCATTCAATACTTCAACATGCCAAGCGAATTTTTTCGACCATGCCAGCGCAGCATCACGATGATGAATGACATCATCATTCAACAGTGGAATCATCAAGCCTGATTGCACCCATTGTGGGTCGATGCCTGTTTCTTCCATCAATGTCGCTTGTAAATCGGGGTATAAAGCAAGACTGGCATCGACCAAATAACTAAAATCATCGGGGTACAACCAAGGGTGGATGGGGCATAAAATACCAGCCCCCGCCCATGATGCTTCTTGCCCTGTGTTGCCACGTTCTAACACCACAACATCCGCACCGCGTTGTTTTAGAAAACATGCCGTTAGGCATCCAATGATGCCGCCACCAATCACAATGACTTTCATGGATTAAGCTGAGTTTGCCAGTAATAATGCCCCGTAAAAGCAATCGCCACGCTACCTTCAAGCATCATTTGATTCATATTGCCTGAAACAGTGACTTGTCCTCCGGGCATCTCAATGGTTTGAGGACGATGGTGTCCTTCAATATGCCAAATCGCCGCCACCGTAGCACATGCCCCCGTACCACAAGCGCGCGTTCGCCCTGCACCGCGTTCAATGATGTCGATATAAACATGGTCGGCGACTTGCCCCGTAATGATTTCAACATTGCGATTGTGAGGGAAATCTTCAGTCGCTTCAAAAAAAACAGTATGGGGGTTGCCCATATCGACTTGAACGCTGTTCTCACTTTGTTGCTCAATCACGGCTGCACCCATCTCCACACGCACGCCATGTTTGCCATGACTCGCCAATACCACACGGTCCGCCAAAGCAATACTGACTTCGTTGATATTCAATTCAGCCATCAATAAGTCGGCAGCACAACGCAAGCCATTACCACAATTGCCAGCTTCTGAACCATCGTTGTTGAAAATACGCATGGCAGCATCTGCATGCTTGGAAGGGAGTAAGACCAACAATTGATCGCAACCAATGCCATAACGACGTTCGGTGATGGTGCGAATAAAATCTTGGTTTAATGCTGGCAAATTATGCTCTAAAGCATTGAGGACAATAAAATCATTACCTTGGGCTTGCATTTTGGTGAAAGGAATCATCATGCCTGACGATGCTCGACTTCCACGGTGGTATAAACACCACCACGCACATTAAAAATTGCGGTGACTTTCAAGTAACGCGGGTTCATGGCTTCAATCAAATCAGATGCCATCATATTGGTGACTTGTTCATGAAAATGACCTTCATCACGAAAACTCCAGTAATAAAG
>NVWS02000069.1 GCA_002746295.2 Zetaproteobacteria bacterium | reverse complement strand
GTGGGCTTTTTTGAGCGTTTGGAAATCAAAGATGCCTTGAGCTTTTGGGCGTTGTTAAATCGCTGTGCTGATAGCATGAACTTGTTGCGCGTGGTCAATAAACCCAAGCGTGGTATTGGCTTAAAAGGTCAGGAAAAAATTACTGAGAAACTGGCCGCTTCAGGTCTACGTGCATCGGATTGGTTGGATGCGTTGGCGAACAGTGACGCTATGGGAGCGGCAAAGAAGTTACAGCCCATGGCACAGTTATTGGTGCGTTTGCGTGAGCGTTTAAATGATATGCCTGATCGCGGCTTGATGGCACTGTTAGAACAAACATCTTATATCAACAGCTTGCAATCTTTTGGTGAGTTGGAAGCTGAATCACGCCTAGACAATATTCGAACCTTACAAAGTTATATTGAAACCTGTATGCAGGAGGATATGACACCGATTGAATTGATGGATAGAGCAGCATTGTTGCAATCAGGTGAGGAAGATAAACAAAAGGATATGCCGAAAATCAACTTGATGAGCTTGCATCGTGCCAAGGGTTTGGAATTTGATACGGTGGTGGTGGCAGGTGTTGAAGAGGGTTTATTGCCACATCAACGGGCGTTGGATGAGGGTGAAACTGGCATCGCCGAAGAACGTCGTTTGCTTTATGTCGGCGTGACTCGGGCGAAAAATGCCTTGTTGTTAACATCAGCACAGCAAAGGAAAGTGTTTGGTGATATGCACTATCCATTGGCAAGTCCATTTATTAAAGACTTGCCTCAAACTGTTTTACAACGCGATTTACCTCAAGAAATCACCTCAAGCAGTGTGGAGATGCATGATTCAGGTTTGGCTATTGGAAGTCGTGTTTCCCACCCCAGCTTTGGTGAAGGGGTGATTTTATCGCTAGAAGGGAGTGGCGCTGCCACCCGTGTTTCGATTGAATTTGAACGTGTGGGACTCAAACGCTTGATGTTGAAGTATGCGGCATTACGAGATGCCAGCTAAAAAACAGGACTCTTGCACTATTTATATTGATGAACTAAGCTTAATTTATAATTATTTATCTTGTTATTTTTTTTTGGGGGGGGGGAAACTAATATGAAAATATACCGAAAATATCGAGGGCTTGCATGTGTGGCAGCCTTGGGATTAAGCCTCTCCGCTTGTGGTGGCGGTGGCTCAACAGCGACGACGACAACAGCTGTAGGCGGTGCTAGCAATAATATCGTTCAACTGGCAGGTGTGGTGGTAGATGGTTATATGAAGGGTGCGACGGCCTTTGTGGATAGAAACAACAATGGTCAGTGGGATGTAGGAGAGCCGAAAGCTGTCACTGATATCAAGGGTGCATTTATTTTAACAGGACTGAAAGCTGGTGATGAAAATTACCCCATTGTTGTGGATATTCCTGCCACAGCTATTGATAGTGATACAGGGAAAGCTGTGGGAAAACATTCAATCATGAATGCTCCCGCACCAAAAAATTTATTAAAGAAAGTGGTTGTTAGCCCAATCACGACACTGATTAAAACGGTGATGGATAACACCCCGAACACAGATAAATATGCAGCAGCAGCAAAGGTCAAAAAAGATTTAAACTTAGCCAATCCTGCATCGGTTGATTTATTTGCGGATTATGTTGCAGCAAAGAAAACGGGCAACGTTAATGTTGTAGATTATGCAAAGATTCATAAAGTGGCGCAGGTTATTGCGCGTACTGTGGCGAATCAGGTTGATAGTGTAAAGTTAGCCGCAGCAGCAAGCAATACAGCAGTATCACTTTCAGATGTTATCAGTTTGATTACAGCGCAAGTGGTGAATCAATTGGTGGCTATTGATAAGAAAGTGACTCAAACAGCAGTATGGACACTAGCAAAAGCAGATAGTATTGCAGTGAATGATACTGTGCCTTTGGATACCTATAGTGCGAGTTTTGCGGTGGCGATACAAAAGCAAATCACGGCAACACAGGCGGCTGCAAAAACTGCAAAAGCAGCGGCTGACCTTGCCAATGCCACAGCGCAAGCAGCTTTGGCTCAAGCCAAGATAATTTTAGCGCAAGCTCAACAATTGCAAGATCAATATGCAGCCAGTATTTCCACATATACCTATGTACTCGCTAGTTCAGCAGCAAATAAAGTTGCAGCTGACCCTTATGCAACGGTCACTCAAAAAGCAGCTGCGACTGCCGCTGTTGCAGCCGATCCTTATGCAACTGCTATTCAGAAAACTGCGGCGACTTCTGCCGCTAATCTTGCTGCGGCAACTCCCGTCATTACTTTAAAGGGTAATGTCATCATGCGTATTGCCAAAGGTTCAGTGTTTCTTGATCCAGGTAGTGTGGTTACGGATGATATAGATAAAAATTTGAAAGCTACGGTGGCGGGTACGGTCAATACACAGGCATTGGGTTCTTATATTTTATTTTATAATGTAACAGATTCCAGTGGTAATAAAGCCAGCCCAGTGACACGTACGGTGACTGTCATCAAGGATACTGTTCCTCCAACCATGACATATACTGGGGCAAAGATATTCAATCTTAACATTAGTTCAGTTTTCAAAACACCAAGTGTAAAAGTAACAGATAATATTGATAAGAACCTAACAGCAACGGTTATCAATCTAGTGAATGTGAAAGTTGTGGGAACATATACTGTTACTTATAACGCTACGGATAGTTCAGGAAACTCCGCAATACCTGTGGTATTGACTGTTAAAGTCACCGATCAAACTGCGCCAGTGATTAGTTTGCTTGGTTCAAACCCTCAAGTGATTACACAAGGTAGCCCATACCTTGAGTTGTATGCCATGGTGAAAGATAATTATAGCCAAGGACTTGTCGCAAGCATCAATGCTACTGCTGTAAATACGGCAAAAATTGGCACTTATACTGTGACCTATAATGCCAAAGATGCCGCAAGTAATGCAGCTAAAGCGGTGACGCGGATGGTGAAAGTGATTGCCAAACCAGTAGGTGTGACATTAACACTGTATGATGAAAGTATTTGGTATAAAATTTGGAGCTTTAGCGGTGCTACTCCCACTGCAGCTCAACAGCAGAAACAGATTGCCAAAGCAGTGATTGCTGGGGCTAAAATCGTAGTTGATAATGGTGGTGCTGCTAAAACTTATACCACGGATGTCAAAGGACAGGTGACTATTCCTGGTATTGATGTGGGCTTGCATGACATCGCCATGTTTGCTGATGGTTTTGTTTGGGCAGCGATTTCGCAAGTGACTTTTGATCCTGCCAAGAAAAATCAATTTTCTTTAGCACCATCGCAGCAGCAAGGGCTGAATAATGGTGGAAATAGCCGCTTACTTTTGGCTATCAATCTTCCAGCAGTACAGCCTGCCAAGACAGTGGTGGAACTTTCCATTGCAGATGCTTATAGTAATATGGTGTACACCACCAGTGTGCGGTCGCAATGGAATAGCGCCACACAAACCAGCTATATTGGAGCAGATTTTCTAAATATTTCATTAAATCCAGGGGTAACGATTTCAGGTGTGATGACAGCTCGAGAAATCACCTGTGATATCTATGGTATGAATTGTACTGAAACCAATGCAGGAAGCTTGGGTAAGGTTTCATTTGTGATGCAGTCTTGGAATGCTCAGCAGGCACCAGCAGGGACGGTGAATGTGACCTATGCTGCCACGCATGTGAATAAGCCTGTGGCAAGCAATACGACAAATCCTATGATTGCATTGAATGTAACCAACTCTTATGCCTCGCCTGGAACCTTTATTCCAACAAATCAGTGGCCAAGTATTCAAGTCGATTTTACATATACGGATGCTTACGGTAATACTCGACAGAGCAGTGGTTGGGGCAACCCGCAATCCGCAAACGTTTTTGATGTTTATGGTACTTACATCGGTAACAAAGTACTTCCAGGTCCGATGACGGTGCAGCTTTGGAACATGGTGGATAACTATGGCAACCTGCTACCAGTAGGTACAACAGTGGCAGCGATGATGGTGGCTAAGGATACCTATTGGGATCCCACTCTGAATCAACAGGTTGTTAGAAACGTGGTCAATTTAGGATTGCAAACGATTACCATTCAAGCGAGCCCTTACCCTGGATTTCCTGCGCAGCCGTTGCCTGCATCCACATTGAAAACGCAGATTACGGCGAACTTCCCTGCAACACCACTTATGCCTACGATGGTATTGACAGTACAAAGTATTGTACCTCCGACAGGTATTGTGAATCAAGGCATGGGTGTGGACAACTGGCAGACAGCCAGTCAACAAGGAAGTACGGTGCCATTTTACAGTGACTATGTGAGCTTATCATTTGTGAATGGCGTACAACAAGCGATGACCTTCCCACATGTATTTACAAGCTATCAAACGTTGACAGGTAACTTGAATTTTTATGCGTCAGGTTCTGATACTTATAGCCAAGCCCGATGGAATTATGATACCACTGTGCCAGTAGGTGCTATTGTGAGTTATGCCGCTCAAATCACCATGCCATTGAATGTGAGCCCTTATCAAACAGGCAATATCATTAAGGTCACACCAGTCAATGGTGGTGCCTTAACGACAGGGGCGACGGGATTGATGATGTATGATGCTTATACGGGAGTGCAAATTTGGAATATCAATGTGCCATCTAATGTTACCAGTATCATACTGCCTACAGTGCCAGCAGGTATTGTGAATCATATGGTGAAAGGGAAAAGTTATCTTTTGGATGTGGATACAACTGTATTTACGGGTGCGGGATCACCAACCAATATGACACAGTTGATGTATACTTTGGGTGTAAATCCGTTCTTTAGTGGCTTGGTTAATTCGAGTCGTGAAAACTATGTAATTCCGAATATTCCTTATAAATATTGATCGTTTAACATAATATCCATAAGGCTTGAAAAAGCGCGGAGGCTAACCACCTTCGCGCTTTTTTTGTTTTGAGTTAGTTTCTGCCACATTTGGAGGTTGATATGCGCTTTTTAAATCCGAAAACAGATTTTGCATTTAAACGTATTTTTGGTTCAGCCGAAAGTGGTGATATTTTAATCAGTTTTCTGAATGCCATTTTAAATCTGAAATCACCCCACCGTATTGTTGCGGTTGATATTCTTGACCCTTATCTTGCGCCCAAAATAAAAGGCATGAAAGACACGTACCTTGATGTGAAAGCCAAGGATGAGTCAGGTAAATCATACATCATTGAAATGCAGGTGCTGAATGTTGAAGGTTTTGAGCAGCGTATTTTATATAACGCTTGTAAAACTTATGCAGGACAACTGGATAGCGGCGATGGCTACCAAAACCTTACGGATGTCATTGCCATTACGATTACCGATTTTGTGATGTTTAAAGAGCTTCCCAAAGTGGTGAATAACTTCAAACTGCGTGCCGAAAGTGGGCATGTTTACCATGATGATTTGGAACTTGTTTTTGCTGAACTTCCCAAGTTCAACAAGCATGAGTATGAACTAACAAGTGATTTGGATCGCTGGTTTTACTTTCTTAAATCGGCTTCGTCATTGGAGGCAGTTCCCAAAAGCATGGTGGATGATGCTGCCATTCAACACGCTTTTCATATTGCCAATAAAGCCAGCTTAAGCCGTGAAGAACTGGATGACCAAGAACATCGTGAAATATTTATCCAAGATCAGCGCGGAGCTTTGTCGTTGGCTAAAAAACAAGGGCTAGAAGAGGGTCTAGAAAAAGGCATGGAGCAAGCAACATTAATGATTGCGAGATTCTTGTTAAGTCTGATGGATAATAAAACTATCGCCGATAGCACAGGCTTAAACGTGGGGAAAATACAGCACCTTAGGGAATGTGAAAAGTAAGAAGGTAGGCTAAAGCTTTTTGGTTTTTATGTGCTTGTCGTAAAGGGTCTGTTCTTTACTAAAAAATATAGCATTGTACGATGGCGAATAAACCAACCTATGAGAGTGTGAATGATGGCTGTACAAATCGATGATATTAAAAAATTAATTGTGAAATCTTTGCCTGATGCCAAAGTAGATGTGAACTGTTATTCGGGAGATGACCACTTTGAAGTTACGGTGGTTTCTTCAGCATTTGCTGGTAAAAATCGGATTTTGCAGCATAAAATGGTGTACGCCGCATTGGGCGACCATATGCGTGCAGAGATTCATGCCTTGGCACTCAAAACAAGGGCATCGTAAACAGTCGTTCTAGGAGAAGACATGTCGGATACAATTTTAAAGCAAATTGATGATGTAGTAAAAGGCAATGACCTTGTGTTATTTATGAAAGGCACGCCGCAAATGCCCCAATGTGGATTTTCTCAACAGATATCAGCGATATTGAGTGAATATGGTGTACCTTATGCTGCGGTAAATGTGTTGTTGGATGCTGCTGTGCGTCAAGGCATCAAAGATTATGCCGATTGGCCAACGATTCCTCAGGTTTATGTGAAAGGTGAATTTGTGGGCGGTTGCGATATTGTGTGTGAAATGCATGAAAATGGTGAGTTGAAAACTATCTTGAAACCTTTGCAGACGAATGGAGAAGCAGTTTAAAGTATGGTGTTACAAAGTATGATGTATTGGATATCTTGCTTTATCAAATTGACTCATCTACATTATAAGATACAGGTGATGTATTTCTTATTTTCTTTGAATCGTGTGCAGAATTGCATGCGCGATGGGCACGGACAATAATATGTCGGGTGTAAAACTAGGTCATCAACTATCTCAAAAACTAGGGCAGCGCCTTGCCTTAACACCGCAGCTTACCCAGAGTTTAAAAGTATTGGCAATGAGTTCGATGGAGCTTGAAGCTTATGTTGAAGAATGCTTGGAAAGCAACCCTCTGCTCGAAATTGACCCCAACATTCAGCAGCGAGACTTGGCAGCTGAGAAAAACCAACCCGAATCATCCACGCAAGATAGAGATGCGGAGTGGAAGCAAGAAGGTGATGACCGTTGGGAAAATATGTATGCTCAAGGCGGTCGTGAAAATCCTGAAAATCAGGAGCAACAGTGGGGCGCATTACAAAGCTTGGGGGAATCTTTGCATGAGCAAGTGAATCAACAGCCGATGCAAGATTTGGAGCGGGCGCTTGCGCATGCATTGATTGATTCATTGGATGACGATGGTTATTTTCGCAGTGATCCACAAGAGTTGGCGAGTGCGATGGATGTGTCGGCTGAACAAGTGCTAGGAAGTCTCGAACAAATTGTGCAAGAGTTGGAACCTGCGGGTATTGGTGCGCGTGATTTGACGGAATGTTTGTTGTTGCAGCTCATAGGTGTTGATAATGCGACACGAATTGCGCGCCGTTTATTGTTGCATTTCACAGAAAACTTGACGGAAATTGATGAGGATTTGGCTGAAAAGGCGGGGTGTTCCATTGACGATATTTTTCTAGCTCGTCAGCGCATGTGCCGTTTGGATCCGTTTCCAGGGCATGGTTTGCGTGAAGAACCCAATATCTATGTGCGCCCCGAAATTATTTTCCGTCATTTAAACAATGGTGATATTGAAGTAGAAATACCACAATCAGGATGGCGTGGTATTCGCATGAGCGAACAATGGAAGGGTCATGCTTGGCAAGGTGCTGATCGTGATTTTATGAGCCATGCCAGTCAAGAAGCCAAGTGGTTGATGTATGCATTGGATCAACGCAGTGAAACTTTGAAAAAGGTTGGTCTATATCTTGCGAAGTGTCAGCGCAACTTTCTTTATTATGGAATTTTAGGTTTGAAGCCACTGACGTTGCAAAATGTTGCAGAACAAGTGGGCTTACATGAATCGACGATTTCTCGAGTGACCCATGGTAAATATGCACAAACCCCGCTCGGGTTGATTGAGTTGCGCCGTTTTTTCTCATCAGGTTTACCCACCCGAGGTGGTGGTATGATTTCAGTTTATCGGGTTCAGCAGCGAATGAAGTCCTTGATTCAATCTGAACCTGTAAAAAAACCCATTTCTGATCAGGCAATTGCTGATCGTCTTATTTCAGAAGGTATTGAAATTGCAAGGCGAACTGTTGCCAAGTATCGTGAACAACTTGGGCTGCCCCCAAGCAGTCGAAGAAAGCGCGCTTCTCAAGCGCGTAAATCTCAAGTACGGAGGTAGTATATATGCAAGTATCCATAACAGGTCACCATGTCGAGCTGACAGATGCGATGAAAAGCTATGTGAATGATAAGTTGCAACACCTAAAACATTCGTTTGATCATGTTGTTGATGTTCATGTGGTGTTGTCCGTTGAAAAATTTCGCCACAGTTGTGAAGTCAGCATGCAAGTGAGTGGTATCAATATTCATGGCTCCCATGAGACAGATAACATGTATGCTTCGATTGATGGCGTGATGGATAAGTTAAACCGCCAACTCAAGCGTTACCGTGCCAAATTGCGTAAACGTCATAGCCAACGTGGTCAACGTCAAACCCACGAGATTAAAGTGTCTCACCGTGTGCTTGATGTTAAAATTGATCAGGAAGAGCTTGCAGAATCGGATACGCCGAATGTTTTAAATCATGAAACACTGGAAGCACATACCATGAGTGTTGATGAAGCGGTGATGCAAATGGAATTGGATGATAAACAAAACATTCTATTGTTTACCAATGCTGAATCCTCTGTATTGAATGCCTTGTATCGCCGTTCAGATGGTTCTTTGAACTGGATTGAACCCGAATCTGCCTGATATGATGTCCAACGAAGTCATGGTGATTCCTATTGAGCAAATTTTATTGCATCCCACTGCAAGTAGTAAGCGAGCGTTACTGACGGAGGTGGTGGGGCTATTGCCAGCATTGGATCCTGATCCTGTGTTGGAATTGATCATGGCTCGTGAACGTTTGGGTAGTACAGGTATTGGTCATGGGGTAGCAATACCCCATAGCCGTATGCCTGATTTGCCACACCCCGTGATTGCTTTGGCGCGGCATGTTGAAGGTGTGGACTTTGATGCGATTGATGGTCGTTTGGTGCATATCGTCGTGTTGCTTTTGGTGCCTGATGATGGCTCCAGTAAGCACCTCGAACTTTTGGCGCAATTGGCGCGAAGTTTACAAAAAACAAGTTTTCGGCAAGCCATTATGGCGGCTACGGATGTCGAAAGCATTGCCCTACTGTTTGCACAAGATCAAAAACATCCGTTGATATGAGTGAAACGCCCCATATTACGTTGGGTGAGATTTTTGCCGAACAAGGGGAAATCTTAAAAATGCACCTAGTGGCGGGCGAGCATGGTTTACACCGTTATATTGATCACCCACGTGTGCAAAACCCTTCGCTTGCTTTTGCGGGTTTTCTTGAGCATTTAAGTGACTATCGCTTACAGGTCATCGGGCAAACCGAACTTCATTATTTAAATACACGTACAGAAGAAGAACAACGACAAGCTGTTGATGCTGTATTTGCATTAAATCTTGCAGGTGTGGTGGTAACGCGTGGTGTTGAGCCGCCTGCTTGTATCTTAGAAGCAGCGCGTCGTACCGATACCCCATTGTTTGTATCAGCATGTGAATCGTCCAATTTCATGGCAGATATGATGCTCTATTTATCACGAAAACTGGCACCAAGAACATGGCAGCATGGTGTATTTGTGGATATTTATGGTTTGGGTGTGTTGTTGATGGGCAAAAGTGGTATCGGAAAAAGTGAAATTGGCTTGGAATTGATTTCGCGTGGGCACCGCTTGATTGCCGATGATATGGTGGAGCTTGTACGCGCTACCCCCGATGTTTTGGTGGGGCATAGCCCTGAATTGTTGCGTTATCATATGGAGTTGCGTGGTTTAGGTATCATCAATATTCGTGATTTATATGGTGCAGCCTCCATCACCGATGCAAAACGTTTGAGCCTTGTGATTGAATTGACAGATTGGAACGATTCGATGCTTGATGAACGGGTGATTGCGTCTGACCAAAGTATGATTTTGCATCAAGTATCCATGCCTTATTTACGTATCCCTATTCGACCAGGGCGTTCTTTGGCGGTCATTATTGAGGTTGCAACACGCAACCAGCTTTTGAAACACAGGGGCATTGATAGCAATCAAAGTTTTATTCAAGCCTTGGATCATCGTATTGATCAAGAGAGAGATAAAAGAGATGAGGGTTAAGCTATGTTGATCATGATTAGTGGTTTGTCGGGGGCAGGCAAGAGTACTGCCTTGCATGCCTTGGAAGATTTGGGTTTTTTTTGTACCGATAATTTACCCGCAGACATGTTGTCCTTATGGGCTGAACGTATGCAACATGAAAATGCGGCTGTATGCATGGATATTCGTAGCAGCAAAGAGCCGAAAGCTTTGTTGCAAGCATTTGAAACCGCCAAACAGCAGCATGATTGGCGGATATTGTTTATTGATTCGTCATCTGAGGTCTTAAAACGCCGATTTTCGACATTAAGACGAAAACACCCTTTTCGCCCGAGTTTTTCCAAAGATGCCCGTCTTTCCTCGGTGATTGATGCAGAAAAAACCAGTTTGCAACCTTTAAAGGAGCATGCTGACCTTGTTTTGGATAGCTCTGATTTAAACCCTTATGAACTGGCGGAAATGGTGGAGTCTTTTTGGCGAAGGCCCGAGATGACCAGCCCTTACAATGATGCGATGAGCTGTACATTTATGTCTTTTAGTTACCAGCGAGGCTTGCCCAGTGATGCTGACTTGGTGATTGATGTGCGTTTTTTGCCCAACCCCCATTATCAACCTGAATTGGCAGTGCAAACAGGTCGGGATGAAGCCGTGCATCGGTTTTTTGAGGCGTACCCCGAAGTCGCAGAGGCTGAAGAAAAACTAAAAGATTGGCTCACGTTTATCTGGCCGCAACTGAAGCGTGAACGTAAGCGTTACTTCACGGTTGCGGTGGGTTGCAGTGGTGGACGACATCGTTCGGTATATTTGACAGAACGTTTGGCGGCATGGGCACGTTCAGAGAAATTGACGACACCTTTGGTTTATCACCGAGAATTGGAACGGATGGGTGAATTTAAATGATTGGGATTGTGTTGGTTGGGCATGCATATATTGCACAAGAAATGAAACATGCAGTGGAACATATTTTGGGTCCTCAAGTTTATATGGAAACATTGAATGTTGTATCAAGTGATGCTCCCAACGCTTTACAAGAGCAATTGGGGGAGATGATTCATCGGTGTAATCGCGGCTCGGGAACGTTGGTGTTTGCCGATATGTTTGGTGGAACACCTTGTAATATTGCCTTAAGCTTTTTGAAGTTGGGTGAGTGTGAGGTGATTTCAGGGTTTAATTTACCTGCCTTGGTGAAAGCATCGGGAAGTCGTATGGATGAAGGTGTGAATTTGACAAGCTTGGCGCGTGAGGTGGTGGAAGCAGGGCAGCAGTATATGTGTTTGACCTCTGATTTCATGCTACCTCAACGTATACCATCCGCGGCTGAACCGATGGTGTCTGTGCATGATTGAACAATCGGTGTTGATTCAGAATCGCTTGGGTTTGCATGCCCGAGCTTCGGCAGCCTTTGCCACGACGGCAGGGAAATTCCACAGTGAGATTGGTCTTCGCAAGGGTGATATGCAGGTGAATGGTAAAAGCATCATGGGAATTATGATGTTGGCGGCTTCAAAAGGGACGCACTTGATGCTGTCAACCGACGGTGAAGATGAACAAGCTGCCATGCAAGCCTTGGTGGGTTTGCTGGCGGATTGTTTCGGTGAGCCAGACTGATGAAAAAGCAGCCCATGGAAGGGCATGCAATTGCCAGTAGCCATGGCATTGTCATTGGACAGGTTCAGAAATTGAATGTTGGAAGCCCTAAAATACCTGAGTATGTTTTGAATGCAAAGGATGTAAACAGGGAGCAACAGCGTTTGGAGCAAGCCAGGTATGCGGCACTGCAAGAGTTAAATGTGGAATATGAATATTTACTTCAATTGAAACAGCAAGAACCCGTGTTGATTTTGGATGCGCATCGCATGTTGTTGAAAGACCCCGAGTTTATCGCATATCCCAAAATCTTAATTCAACATGAATACATGAATGCTGAATGGGCATTAAAACAGCAAATTGAGAACATCGCAGCAACCTTTGATAGGATGCATGATAGTTATTTGCGTAGTAAGCGTTTGGACATTGAGCAAGTGGGAGAGCGTTTGATGCGACACTTGTTGGCATGTCCGTTTCAAGCAGATATTCAGCCGCATACACTTCCTGTGGTGGTTATTGCACAGGATGTGAGCCCTGCGGATATGATGACACTTTGGCGTTCGGGTGTGGCAGGCATGATTTGTGAGCAGGGTAGTTTGAATGCGCATGCGATGATTATGGCTCGCGGTATTGGTATGCCTGCGTTGATGGGTGTGGAGATGGATTTAGCATCGGTGGAAGATGGTATGTTGGTGATATTGGATGCCGAACGTGATTATTGGAAGTTGTGTCCCAACGAAGATGAACAACGCGCTTACCAACGGTTTATGGATGCATTTGCTGTGGTACGAAAGGGTTTGATGCGTTTTGCCTCAAAAGCATCGCTCAGCCAAGATAAGGTGGCGCTACCGCTGTATGCCAATATTGATTGTCAGGATGAACTTAGTTTTGCCATGCAAGTGGGTGCTGAGTCGATTGGCTTATGTCGTACGGAGTTTGTTTTTTTGCATCACCGTCGTGAACCCACAGAAGATGAGCAGTTTAAGCACTATTTACAGATGCTCCAAAGTGCTGTGGGTTTAGAAATCACCTTTCGTTTGTTGGATATTGGTGGAGACAAGCCGATGTTATTTCGGAAAATATCAGGTCATGATTACCAAGCTGATAATCCAAACCTAGGTTTGCGAGGTGTTCGTTTGTTGCTCGCTGCCCCGCATATTCTGGAAACACAATTAAGGGCTTTGTTGCGTGCTTCACAATATGGAAAGATACGTGTGCTTGTGCCGATGGTGACGCAATCTGAAGAAATGGAGCAGGTGCATAGGCTAATGATGCGCTGTTGCGAAGATTTGAATATTGAGCCTGTACCGTTGGGTTGTATGATTGAAGTGCCTGCAGCGGTGATGATGGCGGATGATTTGGCATCTGTGTCGGATTTTTTTGCCATTGGCAGCAATGATTTAACCCAATACACCTTTGCCGCTGATCGAGGTGATGAAGAAGTGGCGTGTTACTACCAAGATGCTCACCCCATTATCCTGAATATGATTGAACGTGTGGTAAAAGCTGGACATAAACAAGGTTTGACGGTGTGTGTGTGTGGTGAACTTGCAGCCAATCCCGATTGTACACAAGCTTTCTTGGATATGGGTATGGATGCCTTGTCGATGAGTTTACATAGTATTTTGCCGATACGTCAGTGTTTAAGTCAGTTGCAGCGAGCTAAGGATTAGCTTCGTTGATTTGACAATGAAAGTTGGGTGTTAGAGTGCGCACATGAATGCACTTATTGAAGGTCTAACCACGCCACTTCCCCTATTTCAACATATTCAAACCGATGATGTTTTACCTGCTTTGGATGCTGAACTTGAAAAACAACGCCAATGTCTGAATACGCTGGTTAAGGTGAAGCAACCAAGCTGGTTAAATATCATGCAGCCGCTGGAAATGATGGATGAGTCTTTATCCCGAATCTGGGGCCCTGTCAGTCATCTCAATTCCGTTTGTGATTCCGATGCTTTGCGTGAAGTTTATCAGCAAGGCGTTCAGAAAATATCCGCTTGGAACACCGAATTGGCACAAAATGAAGCCTTGTTTGCAGCGATTAGATGTATTGCCGAAGAAAACCAAGATTTGAATGGTGAGCAACGTGCGGTGTTGGCACATAGTATTCGTGATTTTCGTTTGTCAGGTTCAGATTTGAAGGGTGAGGAAAAAAATCGTTTCAAAACCATTCGTTTGCGTTTGTCTGAATTGGCAACGACATTTGAACAGCATGTGCTGGATGCGACGCGTGCCTTTACAGTGTTGGTTGAAGATGAAAGTGAGTTGTTTGGTCTGCCTGAATCGGCTGTGGCAGGGTCTGCTCAGCGTGCTAAGGCTGAAAATAAGCAAGGCTGGCTGTTTACCTTGGATATTCCCTCCTATTTACCCGTGATGCAGTATGCTGATAAGCGTGATTTGCGTGAAAAAATGTATACGGCTTTTGTCTCTCGCGCCAGCAGTGGTGATTTGGATAACACGCAGGTCATTGATGAACTTTTGGCTTTAAGAAAGGAACAGGCGCAACTGTTGGGCTTTGAAAGTTACAGTGCATACTCCATTGCTGCAAAAATGGCAGATACATGCGATGAGGTGGTCGATTTCCTCAATGAATTGGCAGAAAAAGCCAAGCCAATGGCAATCCAAGAGCTGCAAGATTTACGTCAATTTGCAGCCGAATACTTGGCTTTGGATGATGTGCAGGCATGGGATATGCCTTATGTATCTGAAAAACTTCGTTTGCATACCTATGCGATCTCTCAAGAAGAATTGAAACCTTATTTTCCTGAAAAATCGGTAGTGTCAGGTATGTTTGCTTTGGTTGAAAAGCTTTATGGTATTGTGATTCGTCAAGCTGAAACGGAAGTTTGGCATGATGATGTACGTTATTTTGAAGTATTTGATGCACAAAATGAGAAAATCGCCGCATTTTACCTTGATCCGTATGCTCGAACTCACAAACGCGGCGGTGCTTGGATGGATGAATGTGTGGTGCGTTGGCAAAAGCCAAACGGTGATTTGCAGTTGCCCGTGGCTTATTTGGTGTGCAATTTTGATGCGCCGATTGGCGATAAGCCTGCCTTGTGGACGCATGATGAAGTGATGACTTTATTTCATGAATTTGGTCATGGTTTGCACCATATATTGACCCAAGTGAAGACACGCGGTGTGTCGGGTATCAATGGTGTGCCTTGGGATGCGGTGGAATTACCCAGTCAATTTATGGAAAATTTCTGTTGGGAACGTGAGGTGTTGGATTTATTCGCCAAGCACCATGAAACAGGTGAAACCATCCCTGATGATTTGTTTGCCAGAATGACAGCGGCGAAGAACTTTCAATCAGGGATACAAATGTTGCGGCAACTTGAATTTTCATTGTTCGATTTCCGTTTACATCGCGAATATGAACCCCTTTCAGATATGAGCGTGCAAGATTTTTTGAATCAAATCCGCGAAGAAGTGGCTGTTTTTATACCACCGACATTCAATAAGTTTCAGAATAGTTTTTCGCATATTTTTGCGGGTGGGTATGCGGCAGGTTATTACAGTTATAAGTGGGCAGAAGTCTTGTCTGCGGATGTTTATGCAGCCTTTGAAGAAGAAGGTGTGTTAAATACAAAAACGGCGGCTCGTTTTATAGATTGTATTTTATCCATGGGTGGAAGTCGTTCGATGATGGATGGTTTTGTGCGCTTTCGTGAGCGTAAACCCAATGTGGATGCCTTGCTTCGCCACACTGGCATTGTTTGATTTCTGTATGTCTTTTCATGGACTTCATCACTATAGTATTCAAAAAAAGTGAATAGTTTTGCTCTGACAAAGCAGCTTTATATCAAAGCTATTCGACTCGCATTTGAGGAGTTACAAGCCATGAAAAAATTATGTGCGTAACATCTAGTTAGTAATTCAACAAAATGGGTTAGCATTGCAATACATCCCTGATGCTTTGAAAAATATTGAGCTTTGTATTCTATCCGTGCAACAAAAGTGGTGGCATTTGAATACATTCCAGATACTTTGAAAACCATTGATCTTTGTAGCATCGCCGTTTAAAAAATGGGCTAGCATTGAAACATGTTCCAGATACTTTAAAAAATAAGGGACTTTGTACGTTAGTCCTTCAACAAAACAATGATGCATTAACATATGTCCCCAAGGAAATTATCAAGGAAGTCGAACAAATCAGGGGGGAGCATCATGAACATATTACACACATCCGATTGGCATTTGGGGCGCAAGCTTTATGGGCGTAATCGTTATGAAGAATTTCAACAGTGTTTGGATTGGTTTGTTGAACAAATCGACATCCAGCATATTGATGTGTTGCTGATTGCGGGTGACATATTTGATACCACAGCCCCCACGCATCGGGCGCAGGCGATGTATTATGATTTTTTATGCCGTGTGGCGACATCCTCTTGCCAGCATATTGTCATCATTGGCGGCAACCATGATTCACCCTCTTTTTTACATGCCCCCAGTGAGATTTTGAAACAGTTGCAAGTCCATGTCATCGCTTCGGTGGAACAACAAGCCATCGAGGATGAAGTGATTATCCTTAAAAATTCAGAAGGTGTGCCAGTATTGATTGTCTGTGCTGTGCCTTTTTTGCGTGATCGGGATATGCGTTTGGTCGAAGCTGGCGAGAGTATCGCGGATAAAGAAAGGAAACTCGCGCAAGCCATTGCTCAACATTATGATGATGTTGCGGACATTTCTTTACAACATCAACAGATTCACCAAAAAACCACAGGACATCGCCTACCCATCATGGCAATGGGGCATCTTTTTGCAGCCGATGGCAAAACCATTGAGGGCGATGGTGTGCGTGATCTTTATGTGGGTTCTTTGGCGCATGTGCCTGCCTCAGCTTTCCCCGATGCCTTTGATTATGTTGCCTTGGGGCATTTGCATGTGCCACAGAAAGTAGGCGGTTATGAGCATATTCGTTACAGCGGTTCGCCGTTGCCCATGGGCTTTGGTGAAGCTGAGCAAACCAAGATTTATCATCTTTTATCCTACCATGATGACACTATTCATATTGAAAACATCCCCATCCCCGTCTTTCAACGCTTACAGATGGTGCGTGGCAATTGGCAAAAAATTGAAGCGGCGATTCAAGTCTTATGTCAGCAAGAAGCATCTATTTGGCTGGAGGTGCAATATACCAGTGATGAAATCATCGCTGATTTACGCGAACAGATTGATGCATTGGTAGAAAATTCAGCGGTGGAAGTTTTGCGCGTTAAAAATAATCAAACCCTGATACCTGTGTTGGCTTCAAGCGAGCAGCAAGAACGCTTGGATGAGCTTGAGCCGCTGGATGTCTTCAATCGTTGTTTGATTCAACATGCTGTTCCTGAAAGTCAGCAGGATGATTTAAGGAAAAGTTTTCAACATTTAATCAATCAGATGACAGAGCACGATCAGCTTGCGGAATAAGGGGTGAACATTGAAAATTTTAGAAATTCAATTTGAAAACATTAACTCTTTATATGGCAAGTGGCGCATTGATTTTACCCACGCTGATTTTACCCAACAGGGTATTTTTGCCATTACAGGACCAACGGGTGCAGGTAAAAGTACGATTCTTGATGCGATATGTCTGGCTCTTTATGGGCGCACACCGCGCTTGGATAAAGTGAACCAGAGTAGCAATGCTATTATGTCGAGAAAAACAGGGCATTGCATGGCGGAAGTGTTGTTTGAAACAAAAGCGGGGCAATTTCGTTGCCAATGGGCGCAGCACCGAGCGAGAGATTCAAGCGATGGGAAGCTACAAACACCCAAGCATGAAATAGCGGATGCCAGCACCAAAAAAATTATCGCGCATAAATTGAAGGATGTCGCGCAACATGTGGAAGCATTAACGGGCATGAATTTTGATCGTTTTACACGTTCCATGTTGTTGGCTCAAGGTCAGTTTGCCTCTTTTTTACAAGCCAGTGCCGATCATCGTGCGCCTATTTTGGAGCAAATCACAGGCACAGATATTTATACGCAAATTTCAAAAGAAGCACATCGAGTCCATGCCAATGAAAAAGAGCGGCTCACATTACTGGAAGCAGAGATGAAGGGTGTGGTGGTGCTTAGCCCTGAAGAGGAAGCCACATTGTTTGCTAAATATGAGGCGCAAGAAAAACAGTGTCAGGCATTGGCTGAGCAAGAAACATTGTATCAACGCGACATCACATGGCTAAAAAACATCGAAGATTTGAAGCAAGATTTACACGAGAATCAAGGCAAACAAACAAGAGTCAAACAACAATGGGAAGACATGCAGCCCAATTGCGACAAGCTCCGAAAAGCCGAACAAGCTTTGGAATTGGATGGGCAATACAACACGCTAAACAACCTTCGCCAACAGCAACAGCAAGACATTCAAAAGCATGATGGACTTGTGCAACAACAGCCACTGATTCAAGCCCAACAAG
>NVWS02000068.1 GCA_002746295.2 Zetaproteobacteria bacterium | reverse complement strand
CTTTCAAGCTTGGACGATTTCAAATGAAACCACCAAACTCAAATAAACCCGATTCAGCAAGGCAACAGCCAAGACCTATATTTTTATCAAAATAAAGCCCTTAAATTCACCTTGAAGAATTATCTAACGCTTTAGTTGAGGGGCGTGCGGTAGCACGTCCCTCTCGAACTTTTTGTTAGCCATTGATGGGGGAACACAACTCAACAATTAAGCCATCCTTTGCTCTGACATAGGCAACAACTTGCCCCCATGGTTTTTCACTTGGCTCCTTGAGTGATACTGCCCCAGCTCCAATGGCTTTTTTGAAAGCGGCATGAACATCTTCTGTCACAAAAGCCAACTCAATACCAAAAGGTTTATCATTGATGTTTGTTTTTGAATATTGACCATCAAGGTTCATGCTCCCCATTTCATGAGAAGCAAAAGCTAATGTCGTTTCACCAGTTTCCAACTCTCCATAGTCTTTAGATTCGTGGAGGAACTTCACATTAAAACCAAAGGCTTCTTTATAAAAAACCAGTGTTTCTTCAACCGATGAAACATAAATGATTGTATATCCGAATTTCATTTTTTCATCCCCATTTTTTTTTATTCCGCAGTGTGCTTTTTTCGTTCATTGGTGAACTTCCACCACGGAATCGAATCACCAGTTTCCATGAAATAAATGCCTGATATGAAAACATCAATGATGCAGGGATCAACCTTTTTTCCTAAGAACATACAAAGTTTGTCGTATAACTCATATGGATCTTTTCCCATCAGCTCTTTTGGGCGCTTAACGCCGATCAATTGAAGCTTCTTTGCAATTGTTGTTCCAATATTAGGAAGTTCATCAAGTCGTGATATTGTATTTCTATCAGGGTTCGTCATCTGTGATTTATTTGGCTAACGACCCAAATGAGGGGCGAGCGCAGCGAGTCCCTCTCGATTTGAATGGTTATGCCTATTTGAGATGAACTTTGGCAATATACTTGATGAAACATATTATTCTATCAACCCAGTACAAAGCTTCTTCATCAGTAAGTTCACTTTTTGTAGGATTTCCATGCCTTATATCAGGATACATATCGTGTAAGCGATTCCATATAGATACACCATCTTTTACTATAATAACCGCACCCCATTTGTTTGTTTGACGCATAAATGCTGTCGCTGTATTTATGTCTTTTTTCTTCGTTATTGTTTTTAACATTGCCTCCATGGCAGACATGCAATCCCTTATAGCATCTTTTCTATCTCTGTTATTTTCTGTGTTTATTAAATGTTCTTTAGCTTGAGAAAGATGGTCAAGTGTTTGAGAACAAATATCTTTGATTTCATTTTCACTTTCACAAATACTTTCTATTCGACACTCCACATTTTCTCGTAACTCCCAAGTACATTCCTCCCGTAACTCATTTTTTAGAGTATATCCAATTTCCAAATCATCTAAAAACTCGTTAAATTCACCAGTTTTAATATTTTCTTGAAACTGGCAATAAAAATCAGATAAAAAATCCATTACTTTGTGAAATTTAGATTTTCTAAAACGCCATAAACAATTAGATAAGTCAGTAACTAAGAAATCCCAACCCCAGTTCTGAGTTGTTTCACAGGGGATTCGCGAAGCAATATCATTAATCACATATTTTAACTGATTCGCACCAGAGCAATATCTTGTGATATACCCTTCTAATGCTAAAAACAGACTGTCGGGAAAATCATTTACATGATAATTTTCATTTTCATAGTTTTGATAATTAGGGTGTTGCTGTTTAAAACTCATAATAGTTCACTTTTTCAGGCATAACGTCTTAAATGAGGGGCTGTAGAGAGCGAAGCGAACGAAAGTCCCTCTCGATTTAACTTGTTATGTGTTTATACTCCAATATTTACTGCTTAAATTATCATAGCCTCTTTTGCTTTTAAATTCTTGAAAATCATTATTTCCAACGGATGGAAATTCATTTTTTATTTCTTCAGCCAAGGTTGAAATTATTCTTTCACCTAATTCATTAGAATAAGTACCAGTTAATGCTTTTTTGTACCAACAGGCTAATTCATCAACAGTTATTACTGCTTGTATTCTTGAACGCCATCCTATTTGCGTGAGTAGTGAGTTAATAATATTTTCCTCAACACCTTTGCATACGATAATGATTTTATTGGAAGTAATAGATGTAACGACATCCTTAGCCAAATCTTCATCTAGGGATAAATGTTTTATTTGTACTACAGACCCAAAGTTAGCATACATATCTAACCCTCTATCTGCTGCATTTGTTACCCCAACTCTATGAAAATGAGCATCCAGTGTTTTTTTATTATTTTCAGAGTTTAAATTCAATACTTTTTCAGAAAAATCAGAAAACTCACTTAAAATTCCAACTTTTTCAGAGTCATAATAAATATCAATTTTAACCTTCATAGCTGTCGTTATCACTTCAAATAAGGAGTATATGACAATTTCAAATATTTTATCAAGGCTTCTTTTAAGCCCTGGCTGCTCCCAAAATTGATTAAGAAAATTCATTAAATCAAAATGTTCTTTTGTGTTTTGAAGACAATAGTTAAGTGCATTTTCAAGTTGCATATGTTTTTCTTCAAATTTATGATAAATATATGCCTCTACAATTCCATTTTTCTCATTATTCTCTACACCTAGGGTTGTGAGTAATACTGGAGGTATAGCATTTTCTTCAAATAGGTTATCTTGGAATTTCGCACTCGAAGTACTCACTCGTCCTAAAAATTGCATACATACAATATCACGCCACTTTTTTGACTTTGTTCTGTATGTTTCTAACTCTTCTAAATTAATATTTAAGTTATGATTAGTTCTTTCACTAAATAATATTTCAGCAATTTGAATAGGCTTATATAAATGCACTCTTGATTTATTGATAACTGAATCTAATGCACTTTTGGCTAAATCTAAACTACTTGGCATTCATTACTCCATATTTCTAATTGCTCTACTTTCGGTATTGTTTCTTGTTTGTTTTTCATGCTATTTAACATTTTTTCAGCAACTGCTTTAATAACTGGTACAGATACACTATTGCCAGCTTGTTTTCTAAGTTGTGTGTATGGAACAACAATTTTAAACGAATCAGGAAAACCCTGTAGCCTTAACAGCTCTCTAGGGGTTGGTCGCCTAATACCATTTACAACAAGGTAATTATACGAAGCACCTGCTCTTAATGCACATGAATATTCTAAAGCCGAGATATTACCACTCTTGTTTTCATGCCAAATTGATGGAATAGGAAAATTAGGTTTAACTTTAGCTAGTCTTTTTATTTTTATTTTTTCAGATACAAAGTACTTACTTTCAACATCTTGGTCATTTTCTAAAACATCCTCTAACTTAGCTCGCGTGCCTAATGGCTTCGGAAAGGTAAAATGTATATTTTCTTTAAAACCAACTATAATAGTTCTTTCGCGTTTTTGTGGCACACCAAAATCAAGGGAATTTAATACTGTATGGTGGACAAAGTATCCCAGATTTTCTAAATGCTTTAATATCGTTTTAAATGTCCTGCCTTGATCGTGAGATTTTAAGTTTTTTACATTTTCTAACATAAAAGCATATGGTTGTTTAATTTTCAATATTTGTTCAATATTAAAAAATAATGTTCCTCTAGTATCTGAAAACCCTTTTTGATTTCCACAAATGCTAAATGCCTGACATGGAAATCCACCAAGTAATATATCATGATTTGGAATATCAAACGGTATTATTTTTGTAATATCGCCATCAGGTCGTTCTGAAAAGTTTGCTTCGTATGTATCTTGAGCATACTTATCCCATTCAGAAGAAAATACACATTGCCCACCTTGAGACTCAAAACCAAGCCGAATTCCCCCGATACCTGCGAATAAATCAATAAATTTAAAGTTATACATTTTTCAAATAGTACATTTATTTATCTACATTTCACCTAATTGCTTTGACACATAACGTCTTAAATGAGGGGCTGGAGAGAGCGGAGCGAACGAAAGTCCCTCTCGATTTAACTTGTTATACTTTCTTAATCAGATATCCGAACATATATGTGAATAATATGAGAGTTTTTTGGCGAT
>NVWS02000067.1 GCA_002746295.2 Zetaproteobacteria bacterium | reverse complement strand
TACTTGAAGGTTTAAATTCGGTTTTACAGGCTGCTAAACGTAAAGCACGCGGCTATAAATTCGCACACTTCAAAACTATGGCTTACTTAATGACTGGGAAATTGGACTTTTCCAAGGTTAATAAATTTTTCTTACCCACTTGAATTTTAGAAGAGCCATTATTTTTTTATGAAACCCATGATGTATAGAAAATTTAACCCAATGTACGGATACTTTAGCCTAGTTTTTTGTAGGTGTTCTTTGTAAACCTTGTTCGCTATGATGCGCCTCCGCATATTTTGAATATTGGATGGATTGGAGTGACAACATGGAAACAAGCATCGAAGTAACGCAAGTAGGTAATAAGGCACGCCAGCCTTATCCGAATTCGAAAAAAGTGTATATTGAAGGTTCTCGCCCTGATATTCGTGTTCCGATGCGTGAAATTTCTTTGGCTGATACAACATTGAAAGATGGTGTAGAAAAGAATCATCCTATTTTGGTATATGATACATCGGGTCCTTATACTGATCCTGATGTTGAATTGGACTTGCAAAAAGGTTTGCCTGATGTGCGTACAGCTTGGATTGAAGAGCGTGAAGATACTGCCTTTTTGACGGGTTTATCCTCCAAATATGGCAATGAACGCCGTGATGATGAAAGTATTGATCACCTTAGATTTGAACATTTAAAACAGCCACGCAAAGCTCGTGGCGGCAAGAATGTGTCACAGATGCACTATGCGCGTCAGGGAACCATTACGCCTGAAATGGAATATGTGGCAATTCGTGAGAATCAAAAACGTGAACACTTGCGTGAAATTACCAAACAGCATCCTGGTCAATCCTTTGGTGCGAGTATTCCAGATGTGATTACACCTGAATTTGTACGTGATGAAGTGGCACGAGGTCGCGCCATTATTCCTGCCAATATCAACCATCCAGAGCTTGAGCCGATGATTATTGGACGAAATTTCCTAGTCAAAATCAATGGCAATATTGGTAATTCGGCACTTGGTTCATCCATTGAAGAAGAAGTCGATAAAATGACTTGGGCAACCCGTTGGGGCTCAGATACCATCATGGATTTATCCACGGGTAAAAACATCCATGAAACACGCGAATGGATTATCCGTAATTCCGCTGTGCCGATTGGTACGGTACCAATTTATCAAGCACTCGAAAAAGTTGATGGTGTAGCAGAAGATTTAACATGGGAAGTCTTCCGCGACACTTTGATTGAACAAGCTGAACAGGGTGTGGACTACTTTACTATCCATTCAGGTGTATTGCTGCGTTATGTTCCGCTGACTGCCAACCGTTTAGCTGGCATTGTATCTCGTGGTGGTTCGATTATGGCGAAATGGTGTTTGTCACACCACCGAGAAAACTTCTTATACACGCATTTTGAAGACATTTGCGAAATCATGAAAGCTTATGATGTATCTTTCTCATTGGGTGATGGACTGCGTCCTGGTTCGATTGCTGATGCCAATGATGCAGCACAATTGGGTGAGTTGAAGACGTTGGGCGAGCTTACCAAAATCGCATGGAAACATGATGTGCAGGTGATGATTGAAGGTCCTGGCCATGTGCCTATGCAAATGATTAAAGAAAATATGGATTTGCAGTTGGAACAGTGTGATGAAGCACCATTTTATACGCTTGGCCCTTTGACTACCGATATTGCACCAGGTTACGATCATATTACTTCTGGTATCGGTGCTGCCCAGATTGGTTGGTATGGCTGTGCCATGCTTTGTTATGTAACACCCAAAGAGCATTTGGGTTTGCCGAATCGTGATGATGTGAAAATAGGTGTGATTACTTATAAAATATCTGCGCATGCAGCGGATTTAGCCAAAGGGCATCCTGGAGCGCAACAGCGCGATGATGCCCTATCCAAAGCACGTTTTGAGTTTCGCTGGGAAGATCAATTTAATTTGAGTCTCGACCCCGATACAGCAAAATCGTACCATGATGAAACCTTGCCAAAAGAGTCTGCGAAAGTTGCTCACTTCTGCTCCATGTGTGGACCTAAATTCTGTTCCATGAAAATCACGCAAGATGTACGTGACTATGCCGCAGAGCATGGTATTGAAGCCATGAATGCGATTGAAGCGGGCATGTATGAGCAGTCTGAAACGTTTAAAGAAAAAGGTAGTGAGATTTACCACAAAGCATAGCTTATAATCTGTATGAGGCTTGATATAGTCTCGTTTCAGTATCAATTGTATCCTCTATCCCGTCATCCCCGAAATCTTGTATCGGGTATCTATCTATAGACCTCCGACACAAGCATTCGGGGCTGACGATGGGGGTGACGATTCGGATAATGAACGAAAGCTTAGTTTCATACTTAAACTACGATAGGAGGCAGGTATGCTAACAGCACGTGATATGATGAATGAAACACCGCCGTTTTGCCAGTTGGACACATCCATTGGGATGCTATCCCAACGTTTTGTGGATGAAAACATGACGGGCATATTGGTGGTGGATGAAGAACAGCGCTTATTGGGCATGTTAACGGAAAGTGATTTGATTGATCAACAAGCGAAACTGCATATACCAACGACCATAGCAATTTTTGATATGGTGATTCCTTTGGGAGAAGCCAAGTTTGAGAAGGAAATGCTGCGTATGCAGGCTTTAATTGCTGAAGATTTAATGGTAACTGATGTGCAAACGATTGATGTGGATGCAGATTTATCACAAGTATCAACGTTGATGACAGAAGAAAAAATTCATCACTTACCTGTTTTAGAAAATAATGTGGTGGTGGGCTTGATAACCTCACATGATGTGATGAAAGCGTTGGCAGGTCGGTTGTTTGCAGCATAAATTTGAATATTTATTGCATGATGAAGTCGATAGCATTGCTTGGGCAAAGCAATTGGCAAAAGTATTGGAAAAAGGCGATGTACTGGCATTTTCGGGTGAACTGGGTACTGGGAAAAGTGTTATGTCACGCGCAATGATGCGTGCATTGGGCGTGCAGGATGAGGCACTTCCCAGTCCAACCTATGCAATTATCCAAGAATATGATGGTATGTTGGATGGTGATAAGGTTTGTCGTGTAGCCCATATCGATTTGTATCGTTTAGAAAGTGTTGACGATGCGGATATATTGGGCATTCGTGAGTTTTTTGAAGGATCTTGGATATGTTTGATTGAATGGGCTGAACGGGCTCAGGCACTGTTGCCGACTTCGGTATTGCATATCGAGTTATCTTATGTACAGAGTGATGTAAAAAAGCGTCACCTTTGTTTATCAGGCGTTACAGCAGAGAAATATGCGGCTAACATCGGCGGTTCTTGGTCTTTTTCTAAAAAAGACTCTGATAAATCCGTTTAAAGTAGTGAGAGGATACGCATTGTGAAACACTTTTCTTTGATGCTGGTACCAGATTCAGGACCTGTTCACAGTTATCGTATTCAAAAAACTTGGTTGTTATTATCAGCACTACTGCTTTTGTTGTTGAGTTGTTTGGGTGCTTGGGGTGTGTACAGTGCTTATCAGGCAGAACGACTTTCTTTGGCATTGGAGAAGTCAAAACAAACATTAACTTTGCTGCATACACATCAAAAAAATGATTATTTAAATATGCAATCTCAACTGGATGTAGAGCATGAGAAAGTTGCAGTTTATACACGTAGTTTGGGTGAGCTAAAAGCACGTATGGCACGTTTGGATGCTTTGGGTAAGCACTTGGTGAAAGTGTCAAAAATGAATCAAAATAGTTTTGATTTCGATGCGGTACCAGCGATGGGAGGGCCTCGGATTCCTGTGGTTCACTTGGATTCTCAGGATTTGGGTCACCGCATGCTCTCGATGAACACACAACTAACCCATCTGGATGCACAACTGGTTGCCATTGATATGTTGCTGCAAGGTGATCGAGAAGAGAAGGTTGCAAGACCGCATGCTTGGCCAACAGAAGGTGGCTGGTTGAGTTCTCACTTTGGCATGCGAGATGATCCTTTTACAGGTCAACTTGCGATGCATAAAGGTGTGGATATTGCCAATCATTTTGGCGCACCTGTTTTGGCAGCGAGTCGGGGGGTTGTGGTTTTTTCAGGTCAAATGAGAGGTTATGGTTACCTGATCGAAATTGAACACGGTTATGGCTATCGCACCCGTTATGCACACATGTCATCAGCGGTGGTAAAAGTGGGCGATCTTGTGAAAGATGATCAGCTGATTGGTCGGGTTGGTTCCGTGGGGCGTTCGACAGGACCTCATTTACATTTTGAAGTCCTCCGATTTGGTAAAACGATTAACCCTCAGCCTTTTTTACCCCATGTGTAACCATAGGCAACCTTCATGTTGTTCAGTTGATGTCCGACAAAATATTTTGGGGATGACAAGGTAGTTTTATACTAGGGCAATCGCATTAAAATTAAGCGTCTCCTAGCAGCAGCGCCGCCATATAATCATTATCCCATCCTGCCTTAAGTCGTCTGTTTTTAATGCCTATTTTTGACATTTTATCTGCCTTAATTAAGTTC
>NVWS02000066.1 GCA_002746295.2 Zetaproteobacteria bacterium | reverse complement strand
AATCCTTGCTCGATGAAACACATGAAAAAGATGAATCCTTGCAATCCATGCTCGATGAAGCATGGCGAACATAAGGGGTGGTAATGATGAAACTACGTCAATTTAGTATTTTTCTTTCACTTCTTGCGCTCCTATCTTTTGCTGGGGTATCTGAAGCTGCCAATCCTTGTAATCCATGTGGTATAAAGCAGAATCCTTGTAATCCATGCGCAATGAAACAGATGAAAAAACATAACCCATGCAACCCATGTTCAATGAAAACTATGCACAATCCTTGTAATCCATGTGGTATGGCAGCAAACCCTTGCTCAACCGATGTGAAAAAGAACATTCGTCCTCACGCATTTAACTCTTTTCAAGAATCTGTCGATATGGGGCGTAAAATGTGGAACGATGATGAAGGTATGGGTAAAGCGGGTGTAGCTTGTCTTTCTTGCCATGCAGATTTTGATATGCTTCATTTTGATAAAAATCAAAACTTCCCTCATTATGTGAAAATGGTGGGTGATGTTGTGACATTGGATCAAATGATTAATTATTGCTTATTAAACCCTATGCAAGGTCATGAATTAGCACAAGATTCCAAAGAAATGACGGCGATGGCGGCTTATTATCGTTCGTATCGTATGAAGTATTTGAGAGAACATAAAAAATAAGCCAACTATTCAGCTTTCTTACTGACGAGGTGGTTTCATAGTTAAACCACTATAGAGCTTCTGTAAACTATTTGGTAATGGCGGAAAATCAATACTTGAACGCGATAACTTGAGAAAAAGGCTGCTTTGTGCAGCCTTTTTTATGGGTGAAAAAGGAGGTGATGGTGAAAAATATTGATGTGTGCTTGATAACGTTGTGCTTCTTCCTATGTCAAACGGATATATCATGGAGCAAGGATTTACCTATGAACTATTGGCATCATCCAAAGGTGGGAGAGGATATACAAGGTGAAAGTCCACTTGAACGTAACCTTCACCCTGAGGCTTGCGCACAATGTCATCAGCAACAGTTTAATGCTTGGAAGGGAAGTCGCCATGCATTGGCCTACTCCCCTGGTTTGGTCGGCCAGTTTTTTTCGATGGGGCATCAAGCAGGCAATGATTGTCTTGTTTGCCATGCCCCGCTAGATCGCCAGCAATATAAAACCCCCAAAGATTTAGTGAACAGTTTAAGTTTACTAAAACGGTACGCCAAGGGCTTTGATGCTGAGGGAAGTCTTGATGATATGCCTGTAAGCTTACCCTTGAGACATGCAGGTGTGACCTGTGCAGTGTGTCATATCCGTGATGGACAGCGTTTTGGACCGCCACGAAAAGGTACGGATATTGTGGGTAAACTATCGGGTGCAGCACATGGCGGTTTTATCGCAAGCAAAGGATTTGAACAAGCGAATTTTTGTGCATCGTGTCATCAATTTCCACAATCGTATGCGATCAATGGCAAGCCTTTGGAGAATACACTTGAGGAATGGAAACAAAGTCGATTTTCTCGTGAGGGTGTTCAATGTCAAAGCTGTCACATGCCCGATAGGCAACACCTTTTTCGTGGTGTTCACGATGTCGATATGGTGCGTTCAGGTTTAGGGTTTGATGTGCAACAAGGAGATGGATGGGTGCGCTTGCGTATGTCTTCGGTGTATATTGGGCATGCATTTCCAAGTTATGTGACCCCTAAGGTGAATATTAAGGCGAAAGGGCTTGATAAGTATGGGCATGAAGTACAAACATGGCAATGGTCACTACAGCGTAAAGTATTTTATGATGGTGGTTGGCAAGAAGCCTCCGATACACGCTTGATGCCAGGAGAACGTCGGGTTTTTATGGCAAATAGATTGAAGGAAGATGTGGTTCAGGTGTTGTTTCAGGTGGATGTGATTCCCGATGATTTTTATAAAGGGGTCTATGAAAATTTATTGCAAGATATGCAAGAAGGAACAAGTAGAACTTTGATCCAGCGTGCCTTGAAGGATGCAGGAAAAAATGATTACCGCCTTTATCAAGTCACTGTGGATCGAAAAAAATGATGGAACCTTGGGGTAATTTTAGGTGGATTTAGAAAGAAAAGTGAAAGCGTTCAAAAAAATCAGTGAAAAGGTGTTTTTTTGCTTGAATGCAAGCCCTATATCACCTATCTTGCGCGGCGTTTTACGGAGGTAATCATGGCAAAGCGTTGCGAAGTATGCGGAAAAGGACCAATGAGTGGTAATAATGTGAGTCATGCTCACAATACAACTCGTCGTCGTTTCTTACCTAATTTGAAAGATGTCCGCGCAGTTGTTTTAGGAAAAATTAAGAAAGTTCGCGTATGTACTGCGTGTTTACGTTCAGGCAAAGTTCTAAAAGCCGCCTAACTCATACTGACTTGTTAAAAAAGCCCCCTATATGGGGGCTTTTTTTGTTTGTAGAGATCACTTAAACATCGGCTTCATCCATCTGAATCGTCACCCCCGAGTGCTTGTGTCGGGGGTCTATGGATAAATACCCGATAAAACGATTTTGGGCATGACTGGAGAGGGGGGGGTACATTAATATTTAAACGACTATATGGGGGATGGCTTTGAAATATGAACTGAAAAGTTGATCCAAAAAAAGGTGAGTCCGAAGACCCACCTTTTAAAAAGACTTCACATCATCTGATGCTTATTTGTAATAGCCGATCATGCTTTCCAAAGAACGAACCGTAATCTTAGAAGCCTGTCCTGCTGAACCAAATGCTTCAAAACGAGCTTTACAGATGCCTTTCATAGCTTCTTTGGCTGCTTTGTAGAATTTGCGTGGGTCAAAGTTGGATGGATTTTCTTTCAAGTGCTTACGAACTGCACCTGTAGAAGCCATGCGTAAATCTGTATCGATGTTTACTTTACGAACACCAGATTTGATGCCTTTAACGATTTCTTCAACAGGAACGCCATACGTTTCGCCCATGTCACCACCATATTCATTGATTGTTGCCAACCATTCTTGCGGCACAGAAGAAGAACCGTGCATAACCAAATGTGTGTTTGGCAAAGCTGCATGAATTTCTTCAATGCGGTCAATACGCAATACTTCGCCAGTAGGTGGTTTGGTGAATTTATAAGCACCATGAGAAGTACCAATGGCAATCGCCAAAGCATCAACATTCGTTGCTTCAACGAAATCAACCGCTTCATCAACACCAGTCAAAAGCATGTCCATATCCAACTTGCCTTCAGCACCATGACCATCTTCTTCGCCCATCATGCCTGTTTCCAAAGAACCCAAGCAACCCAACTCACCTTCTACAGAAACGCCGCCTGCATGTGCCATATCAACGACTTGCTTGGTAACGCCTACGTTATATTCAAAAGAACCTGGTGTTTTGCAATCTGCTTCCAAAGAACCATCCATCATCACAGATGAAAAGCCTGATTGAATCGAGCGCAAACATACTGCTGGTTCAGAACCATGATCCTGATGCATCACAACAGGGATATGTGGATATTGCTCAACAGCAGCAGCAATCATATGACGCAAGAAAGCTTCGCCTGCATAGCCACGCGCGCCAGCAGAACCTTGCATAATCACAGGTGAGTTGACTTCATCAGCAGCTTCCATGATTGCATGAACCTGCTCCATATTGTTTACATTGAATGCTGGCATGCCATAGCTTTCTTCAGCTGCATGATCCAGTAATTGACGTAATGAAATTAATGCCATTGTCTTTCTCCTTTTATTTTTACAACTATTAAATGATTAATCAATGCTAACGATTTTCATGGCATTGGTGCCGCCAGATTCACCCATGGGTGTGCCAAAGGTCATGATAATCAAATCATCTTTGTTCGCTAAACCATCTTTAAGCATCTTGTTTTTCATATCGATAGTCGCTTTGGGGGCTTCAGTGGCAGAATACTGAACAGGCATACACAAAGGGATGACATTTCGAAATAACGTCACGCGCCCTAAAGTGGAGGCTTCAGTGGTTAAGGCATAGATGGGAACATCTCCCAAATGACGGGACATATACAATACTGTATTTCCACTATGGGTGAATGCAGCAATCGCCTTAATGGGCATAGATCGCGCCACTTCCATGGCTTGATGGGCAATGCACTCATCCACGGAAAGTGGTGGAAAGCGTGCTTCACGAGTATGTATAGAAGGCATAACCCGTTGTTTTTCTGTTTCAATACAGGTTCGGTGCATGGCTTGAACCGCTTCAACAGGGTAATTACCTGCCGCAGATTCACCCGATAACATCACTGCATCGGTGCCATCCAGTACAGCATTGGCACAATCATTGACTTCCGCACGTGTTGGAATTGGATTTTCACACATAGATTCCATCATTTGTGTGGCAACAATGACAGGACAGTTGTATTTGGGTGCCATGCGCAACATTTTCTTTTGCACAGGAGGAACAGCAGCATCACCAATTTCAACACCCAAATCACCACGTGCAACCATCACGGCATCAGAGGCTTCCATGATGGATTTAAGATTGTCATCAAGCACGGCTTCGGCACGTTCAACTTTGGCGACCATGCCAGCATTGGATCCTTCAGCACGAACCAAAGAACGAGCATAATCCATATCTTTACCATCACGTGGAAAAGAAATAGCAACATAATCAATGCCAATGGCACAGGCTGTTTTGATGTCTTCTTTATCTTTGTCTGTCAAAGCATCCGCAGACAATCCACCACCTGCACGATTGATACCTTTGTTGTTGGACAATACGCCACCGACAACAACGGTACAATGAATGGCTTGACCAATCACTTCATCCACATCCATGACCAAGAGACCGTCATTCAGTAATAAACGTGCGCCAGGCTCCACATCACCCACAAGCTCTTTGTAGGTAAGACCCACACGTTCATCATCACCATCATCCAAAGGCATATCGGCATCAAGAATAAACTTTTGACCAACTTCAAGCATAGTTTTACCCGTCTTGAATTTACCACAACGAATTTTAGGCCCTTGCATATCAGCCAGAATACCCACCACAACACCAAGTTTTTTGGCAGCGGCGCGAACATTATCGGCGCGCATTTGATGATCTTCTGGTGTACCGTGCGAAAAGTTTAAACGCACGACATTGACACCTGCTGCAATCATTTTTTCCAACATCTCTGGTGATTCAGATGCAGGACCTAGGGTTGCTACAATTTTTGTTCTACGAATTTGTTTGCTCACTTAGCTGCGCGCTCCTCTAACATTGCCACTGCTGGCAATTTTTTACCTTCCAGAAATTCAAGAAAAGCACCACCACCCGTTGAAATGTAAGATACTTTGTCGGCAATATTGTACTTATCCACAGCCGCCAAGGTATCGCCGCCACCAGCAATAGAGAATGCAGAGGACTCAGCAATCGCCAAAGCAATAGCTTTGGTTCCTTCGCCAAATTGATCGAATTCAAATACGCCAACAGGACCATTCCATACAATGGTACCTGCGTTTTTGATGATTTCAGCCAATTCTGCACATGAATCAGGTCCAATATCAAAAATCATATCATCATCAAGACATTCATTGGCTTTTTTCAAGGTTGCTTCAGCAGTCGGTGAGAACTCTTTGGCACAAACAATATCGGTGGGTACAGGGATGCTGCCACCTTTGGCTTCTGCATTGGCGGTAAGTTTTTTGCAAGTCTCCACCAAATCCGCTTCATACAATGATTTACCGACGGGAAAACCTGCGGCGGCAATAAAAGTGTTAGCGATACCGCCACCCACCACCAATTGATCGACAATTGTTGAAAGGGATTCAAGTACGGTCAATTTGGTCGAAACTTTAGAACCACCCACAATCGCAACCATCGGGCGTGCAGGGTTATCCAACGCTTTACCCAAGGCTTCCAATTCACCTGACAACAATGGACCTGCACAAGCCACAGGAGCGTGAACACCAGCACCATGCGTGGATGCTTGAGCGCGATGCGCTGTACCAAAGGCATCCATGACATAAATATCGCACAAAGCTGCATATTGTTTGGATAAGGCTTCTTCATTTTTCTTTTCGCCTTCATTAAAGCGAACATTTTCAAGCAAGACAACTTCACTATCAGCCACTTCAATATCTGTGCCCAAGTAATCTTTTACAAGGCGAACTTCTTGACCCAGTAATCCAGACATATGCGCTGCAACAGGTGACAATGAGAATTTTTCTTCAGGAGAGCCTTCGGTAGGACGACCCAAGTGAGACATCACCAACACTTTTGCACCCGCTTTGACACAGTGCTCAATGGTGGGTAGCGACGCACGAATACGTTTGTCACTGCTTACTTTTCCTTCGGCAACGGGGACATTGAGATCCTGACGAATCAAGACTCGCTTACCCGCTAGATCAAGGTCAGTCATTTTAATTACAGACATTTATCACTCCTTTTAATGTTGATGATACGCTTATCGTTGTTGGCTTCATTCAAGCCAGCAATGAAAAACGTAAGGGTTACCATCAAGGTAACCCCTACTATTTTTATGCTTATGCGATATGACGCAAAACGCGTAACATGTTGCAAGTATATCCATACTCGTTGTCATAAAAAGCAACGATTTTGACAAATGTGCTATCAATCGCGATACCAGCAGTCGCATCAAAGATAGATGGGTGTGAATCACCACGAAAATCAGTGGAAACCACTTTTTCATCGGTAAAGCCCAACACGCCTTTCATAGAACCTTCAGAAGCTTCTTTCATGGCAGCAACAATGCCTTCATAAGAGGTTTCTTTTTCCAATTCAACCGTTAAATCCACAACAGACACGTCAGAAGTAGGCACACGGAAAGCCATGCCAGTAAGCTTGCCATTCAATGCAGGAATCACTTTACCCACAGCTTTAGCAGCACCTGTCGATGAAGGAATGATGTTTTCCAAAATGCCGCGACCACCACGCCAATCTTTGTTGGATGGACCATCCACAGTTTTTTGCGTTGCAGTTGCAGCATGAACTGTGGTCATCAAACCACGTTTGATACCGAAGTTGTCATTCAATACTTTGGCTACTGGAGCCAAACCATTGGTTGTGCAAGAGGCCGCAGAAACAATGGCTTCACCGGCATATTCTTCATGGTTCACACCATAAACAAACATTGGGGTGTCATCTTTGGATGGCGCAGATTGTAATACTTTAGAAGCACCCGCATCAATATGTGCTTGGCAAGTTTCTTTGGTTAAGAAGAAACCTGTGCATTCCAACACAACATCAACACCCACTTCATCCCATTTCAAGTCTGCTGGGTTGCGCTCGGCTGTAATACGGATGTTTTTACCATCAACAAGCAAATTACCACCGTCAACAGATACATCACCATCAAAACGACCATGAACGGAGTCATATTTTAACATGTATGCTTGATAGTCTGGTGCAAGCAAATCATTGATTGCAACAACTTCCATATCTTTAAATTCTTTAGCAATCGCACGGAATGCCATGCGACCAATGCGGCCAAAACCATTAATACCGACTTTAATTGTCATTGTTACTCTCCCTTTATTTCTTTATGTTTCAGCTTACTATCAACATAAAATATCAATCAATAGTAAGCTGAGCCTCATTTTTATATCATTGTTTTATTATTTTGAAACTTCATTCACCGCAGCAACCACAGCTTCTGTGGTGATGCCGAACAATTTGTACAAATCTTTGATAGGCGCAGATTCACCAAATGTATCGATACCCACAACCTTGCCATTCAAGCCAACATATTTTGCCCAGAAACCAGTCACACCCGCTTCAACAGCCACACGCGCCGCGATAGATGCAGGCAATACAGATTCTTTATAAGCATCATCTTGTTTGTCGAATGTGTTGGTCGATGGCATAGACACCACGCGAATTTTCTTATCTGTGATGGCAGCCGCAGCTTCCATCGCCAAAGAAACTTCAGAACCTGTACCGATAATGATGGCATCAGGTGTACCTTCACAATCTTTCAAGATATAACCACCACGTTCGATCAATTTGATTTGATCTGCCGTACGCTTTTGATGTGGTAAAGCTTGACGTGAATAAACCAACGATGTTGGCCCCGTCATATTCATAACCGCAGACTTCCAAGATACCGCTGATTCAACCGCATCACATGGACGCCATACATCCATGTTTGGAATCATGCGCAAAGTAGCTGTTTGCTCTACAGGTTGATGGGTTGGACCATCTTCACCAAGACCAATCGAATCATGGGTGAATACTTCGATATGCCGAATTTTCATCAAAGCAGCCATGCGCAATGCGTTACGTGCATACTCAGAGAACATCAAGAAGGTTGCACCGTAAGGAACAAAACCACCATGCAATGAAATACCATTGATCATCGCCGCCATGCCGAATTCACGCACACCATAATTGACGTAGTTACCATCATCATGCTGGCAAACTGGCTTGGCTTCTGGCCAAAGTGTTAAGTTTGATCCAGCCAAATCCGCCGAACCACCCAAAAATTCAGGGGTGATTTTAGCCAAAGCAGCAATGGTGTTTTGCGATGCTTTACGAGAAGCAATGGTTTCACCTTTTTCAGCAACTTCTGCAATAAACGCATCCACACCCGTTTCCCAATCGGCGCTTAATTCACCCGCCAAACGGCGTTTCAATTCAGCAGCTTCAGTGGGGTATGCAGCAGCATAGGCTTCAAAACGTGCATCCCATTCCGATTCAGCCGCAGCACCTGCTTCCTTGTTGTCCCAACCCGCATACACATCAGCAGGAATTTCAAAGGGTGCAGAATCCCAATTTAACTCTTTACGAACCAAAGCGATTTCGTCATCACCCAAAGCAGCACCATGACAAGCATGCGAGCCAGCCTTGTTGGGCGAACCAAAACCAATGATTGTTTTACAGCATACCATGGTTGGCTTGCCTGTTTCAGCTTTCGCAGTGTCAATGGCTGCTTTGATTTCATCCGCACTGTGACCATCCACATTCTTAATCACTTGCCAGCCATAGGCTTCAAAACGAGCGGGGGTATCATCGGTGAACCAACCTTCCACTTCACCATCAATCGAAATGCCGTTGTCATCCCAAAAGGCAATCAATTTACCCAAGCCCAAAGTGCCAGCCAAAGAGCAAGCTTCGTGAGAAATACCTTCCATCAAGCAGCCATCACCCAAGAATACATAGGTATTGTGATCTACGATATTGTGACCTTTTTTATTGAACTGCGCAGCCAAAGTTTTTTCAGCCAATGCCATACCAACACCATTGGTAATGCCTTGACCCAAAGGTCCTGTCGTGGTTTCAACACCTGGAGCATAACCATACTCAGGATGACCAGGGGTGCGTGAATGCAATTGACGGAACTGTTTCAAATCTTCAATGCCCAAGTCATAACCTGTAAGGTGCAATAAAGAATAAATCAACATCGAACCATGACCATTGGAGAGAATGAAGCGGTCACGATCAACCCATTGTGGGTTGGTCGGATTGTGTTTCATATAGTCGTTCCAAAGAACTTCGGCAATGTCTGCCATGCCCATGGGCGCACCAGGATGACCAGAGTTTGCTTTTTGTACTGAATCCATAGCTAAAGCACGAACGGCGTTAGCCAAATGTCTACGATTGCTCATTTAATATACTCCTTGGAATAAATTTAACTAAAAAACTTAAACGTGTTGTGTGGTTTGAACACGGCGAATATT
>NVWS02000004.1 GCA_002746295.2 Zetaproteobacteria bacterium | reverse complement strand
GTAAATTGCGTTTGTTGTATGAAGCGATTCCGATGGGCTTTATTATGGAACAAGCGGGTGGTAAATCCATGAGCAGTGATGGTGTGGCAGTGTTGGATATTGAACCCAAAGCATTGCATCAACGTGTGCCTGTTTATTTGGGTGCAAGTGCTGCAGTTGATACCTTGCTAGGTTAATGCCGTCTATTGTTTAAGGCATCATGCCTAGCTCTAAATTTTTAGATGTATATTTAAGGGAAATCGGTGTGAAAACACCTGTTTCCCTTCTTTTTTGTACGCCTGATAGATTTCCCGACTCTGAAATAGATGCTCCCGATACGGGCATCATGATGGTTAAAGATTTGCCGACATTAGCAATGCAAGCCTTGGCTTGTAAGCAATGTGTGTTGTCTGAAACTCGATCAGATGTCATGTTTGGTTCGGGCTGTGAAGATGCAGATGTCTTACTGGTGGGTGATGTTCCGCATGGTGAATCAGAACAGGGAGATATGTTTACGGGTGACCCTAGTTTATTACTTGATAATATATTGAAAGCGATCGGTTTACAACGTGAACAAGTCTATATTGCACATATTATTCAGTGTGACACCCCCGACCACCGTGATCCCAATGCAGATGAATGGGCTGCATGCCGACGATGGTTACAACAAAAAATAAGTTTGATGCAACCCAAGCTTATCCTTTTGATGGGGAGAGTCGCTGCCCAAACCTTATTGCAATCTCATGATGCCTTGCATGATTTGCGAGGGCAATGGCACCGCTATCAAGACGTACCTGTTCGTGTCATCTATCACCCCGCCTATCTTTTGCGTTCACCGCGTCAAAAAGATGAAATGTGGAAGGACTTACAGTTGATCCAAGCGCGTTTAACCTCTCTATAGTCATTTAACTATAGAATTGCCATTTCCATCATCCAATCGTCACCCTCGAGTGCTTGTATCGAGGGTCTATGATTAGATTCCCGATACAAGATTTCGGGCATGAGGGGGTGATTTAATACTTGAATCACTATATGAGGATAGTGGGAATTGCACTTCTCACTTGAATTCAGAAGTTTGATGCCGAGAGAACTTCACTCGATCAATCAATATCGGTATAAATGGCGACACCTGTCGTTGGGTTATCATAAAGTTTTAGCCATACATTAAAGCTAGCACTTGGATCGGATAACATTTTACGTGGAAGCAGTGCTTGTTTTCTTACGGTTCCTGTGGGGGTTGCAGTGAGGCGATCACAGATGCCGCTGATTGAGAAAAAAGCAGAATCTGCATCAGATTCATTATTAAAAATGAATCGGCAATCCAAGCCGCCACTGGCAAGTTCACCATTTCTGGTCATGTGCATCACATCCACCTGAAGGTTGATAACATCACGATCTTTCAATGCAGATGTGTGTGATGCTAAAATGACATGGGTGTCTTTTTGCATGCCGCTAATCACTTGTCCCAATTGACCATTGATAATGGATTCATATTTGAATCCAGGAGTGTTTGCTTGAAATGCAATAATATTTAAGCTGTGTTTTGCTTCACTGGCTTGGCTCGTCATACATGAGAAACCTAGAAGTATGCTGACACCAAACCATTGTATATATGTTTTTAACATGGGGTATTATCCTTTAAATATGTGTGATTAATAATAAAATTTGGGTTCGTGTGGTTGATATTTCTAATAAAAGTGTTTGATATACCAAACGAGCATCGACATGTGGCAAGCCTGCTTCTTCTAAAAAACGAATGTTTTTTAAGTTGTATAAACGCTCGCGCAATGCTGCTGACATCACTGTGAGAAGAAGCATGTGATCTTCTGCTTGCGTATGTTTTGATATATTTCTTTCACTGGCTATGCTCATATTGGGTGCAATCAGGCATAGAAATATAAAGACGATGGGTTTGAACATGCTACCTCCGAGTGCTTCATTGAATCAATGCGCAGACAGTAGGTTTCTTTTATGGCTTCATTATGACATGCAGTCATTCAAGTATAGAACTATCATTTCTATATCACTCAATCGTCATCCTTGAATGCTTGTATCGAGGATCTATCATTAGATTTCCAATAAAATCATTCGGAAATGACGGTTCTTTTTAGTTAAGTGCGTAACATCAATGGATAAGCAATGAGCTGTTCCCATGCAGCATGCACATCGGAAAAAACAAGTTGAAATGCTTGAATGTTTTCGGGGATACGTTGGTTGAGTAATTGAATACGTTCTGATGGTAAGATGTTTTGATGAAAGTGCTGCGCAAGTTGCATCAGGGCTTCACTGCGTCGAAGTGGTGAAATCTGGGATGGCGGAGAAGATGCATCAAAGCGAGGGAAAACAAGGCGTGTAAGTGGCAAGTCCTGATGTTGGACATGCGTGGGAAGCCAGAGTTGCAGTTGGGTGTCCATGCCTTGAAAATCAGGAAAGACAAAGAACGCACGCTCAAAACAACGGCTTTCCAACATCATCTGATGCGGAAATGCAGGGTGTTTGGGTTCATCCCACTGCATGGGACGCGGCATGGGGCTAATGGTTCCATTTTCTGTCAATAAACTGAATTCATCGGTCATATATTGGCAGTCATTGAGAAGCGCTGCCGTGGTCATACTGCTTTTCCCTGCCCCCGATTGTCCTGCAAACATCCAAGCTTCACCTTCTTTGCCAATGCAACCAGCATGAAGGGATAAAAATTGAGGGTATATGTGTTGAATGATTTGAGTGTAAAGTTGAATTTCAAAGGCAGCCACTGTTTCGGGGGCGCTGTTGCCTTGCCACAGTTCGTGTTGCCCATTTAAAATGAGGTATTGTTGCTTATCATTGCTTAAAAAATCAAAACTGATGTCGGTAGCGTTTTGAACAGTCTCATAAAGTCTGACAAATGGTTCGATGTATGCGGCATAGGTGTGGTGATGGGCTGTGATGCTGATATTTTGATTGGCAATGCGGAAGTGGCGCAGCCAGTCCTTAGATGACGGCATCATCCAGCGTTCTTTAACAATCCAAATATAGCAAATTCTTCTAAAATTGAGGCAACATCTTTGTGAACAATGTCTGGCTCGGCATCGAGTGCTTCACAAATCATTTGAACCATATCTTGCTGCGAATGTTCACCATCGCATGCTTCTAAAATACTTGTGGCAATGAGGTTTAATGAAAGACTGGAGCCATCGGCATTATCAGTCACCATAACTTCTTGAGTATTGTCTAAATCTTCAAAGACCAAGGTATCGCGACGGATTGGGTAGTCGGGTAAGGCTTGGCTCATGGTTTGTCTCCTGATGTATGGGGGGTGCTAGCAAGCATGCAATCATCTGACAATCCGAGCAGCTTAATTGCTCTTGGCAAGTTTGCCAGCGTGCTTCTGTGATTTGGGAAGCATCGCGATAACGCAAGTTCATGTATATCTGCGGCAAACTTTGCTCACGAATATTGCCCAAACGTAGTTTGCGTGAAAAAATACAGGGATAGACATCGCCATTGCTGGCGATACATAGTTTACCCCGTCTCGATTCACCTTGAGCGATGGCATGGGATGATTGAATGTTGATGTGTTCGGGTAAAAAAGTGGTGCTACCTCGCCCGACTGTATTGACGGGGTCAAAACGAATATGTGCGGGTGACAGCCCAAATTTTGTTTCTAAAAAATGCGGAAGTTCGGCGATATGTTCTGCATTTTCTTGCATAATGACGACACCTACACGCACTTCAAAGCCTTGGTCTATAGCGCGTTGCATAGCGGCTAAAGTACGCTTCCAACTGCCTTGTACACGGGTGATTGCATCATGTATTTCAGCACAATCAGCATAAACTGAGAAAGATAGTTGGGGTTGATAGGGTTGGAGTTGTGCCAGTAGTTTATCGGTGAGCAATAAGCCATTGGTGTAAATTTCAATGCCTTGGAAATCGAGTTGGTGGGCTGCCTGAACCAGACGAATCAAATCACGATGAATGAGCGGGTCACCACCTGTAAATTGGATGAAAGGGCGACCAAGTTCGCGAATCTGTTGTAAGCTAAGGTAGATCTCGTCAAAGCTTAGAAACTCTTGGCGTTCAGGCGATGATTCGGCATAGCAATGTAAACATCGCTCATTGCATTGGGATGTTAATTCAATAAATACCATGCCCAGACTTTCACCCAACAAAAGTTCTGAAGCTTGGAGCGGAGCAAGCTTAGCATGGGATAAACCTTCAAGAGAAGGGTGCGCGCGTTCTATTTGTTGCAGGTGTGGGATATTGACTTGGGTGGTTTGAAGTGATGCAATGGCTTCGGCAAAAATACCTGAAAAATACAAGACCTTCGTATGTTGGATATGGTGAAGTGTGAGTTCTTGTGGGCTTGAGTAAGAACAGTAAACCACCTTCCCTTGTTGAAGGGTAAGTGTGAAATCATTCATGGATAGGCTTATTTACAAACGTTTTCGTTCTTTTTTACACTAAATGTGCATTTGCAAGGTTTCTTGCAACCTGGAGGAGGGATGCAACCTGGAGGACCATCTTGACAGAATTTTTTACATTTAAAATTGCCAATGCCACCAGCTGTGGCACAGGCAGCCGCATTACCTGCACAAGATTTAATACATCGTGTTTTGGCACATTTTGCAGCCCTAAATTTTTTAGCGTTTGGAACGCACGGACAACAGGCATTCGCACCCGATGAAATGGTAATGGTGACGGGTGCGACAGGTGCTCCAGCAGCATTGGGATTCATTTGGCATGTTTGGGCTTGCCCCCACGCACCGAGTGCATGACGAGGACCAACCATCATGGTGCCCAAAATAGCAGGAGGTGTGTAAACCGCCGCAGTCAATAATCGTCGACGAATACTTTGTTGTGGGTTTAATGCGGGTTTGGTTTCTTCTTCGTTCATAATCAATAACCTACCGTGTGGACTACTGCTAAGCATAGTACCGTTTGCTAAAGACAGCAAATTATGGTTAAATTTTTGGCATGAAAATATCCCAGCAAAAACAATTTCGTCAGTTTTATTGTCAGATGTTGCGGGGCGAGTGGGAAGGGATCTTGCCGCAAGATTTAAACTTTTGGTACATGCTTCGTTCAGAAGGCATCTTTTTCTGTGTATGGCAAAAATTTTCCTCCACACAACGGCAACAAATTCCTGTAGAAATCATGGCGGGTATGGATGAGCGTATGCATGAAGCATCGGCATTGCGTATGAAACATAGCCTAGGTCATATTTTACGCGAATTAAACGCTGCACAAATCCCTGTGATTTGTATGCGTGGTCAAGCCATGGCAGAAGCATTGTATGAACCATCCAGCATGCGTGTGTTTACAGATTTTGATTTATTGTATGATGAAAAAGATTCGTTGATGTTGAAGCAGGTTCTGGGTACACGCTTGATGTATGCTCCGCCTGAAAAATTTCCTTCGATGTTTAAAAAAGGTGATTTGGTCATTGACTTGCATACGGATCCTTTGGGCATTGAGCGTATTCAATCGTGGGCGCATTTAACACCCTTGCGCGCGCCTGATTTCTTTAAATATGCATCAGAAGGCATGTTGGCGGGTGAAAAAGCTTTGCATGTACATCCCCGAGTCAATCTGCCGTATTTGTGTTTTCATGCGATGAAACATTCGTTTGATCGTTTAATTTGGCTTTATGACATCGCTTTGCTGGCAGAAAGCATGGAAGGCGAAGGCTGGGATGAGGTGTTACAGGGCATTCGCGAATACAAATTGGAACGGCCTTGTTTTTATGCATTATCTTATGTGCATAAGCATTTGAATGCACCTATTCCCGATGCTGTATTGAATGAAATTTGCCCCGATATGGGGTGGGTTGAGCGGCGTTTGTTTGTACGACATCTGAAGTTTGAGGTGATTCCATATCTGGCAGAACGTTTGTTTGCGCGTATGCAGCCTGATTTGCAACACCGTTTGGCTTTTTGGAAAGAAACGATTTATCCAAGTGCTGAGGTTCGGGCGCAAATTGCGGGGGGTGGCTGCGTGAAATGTAGTTTTATACGTACACGTATCAAGCAAATATCGCGTGCGACTATGTTGTTTTTGCGTGAAACTTTTTTATTGATTCGGGGTTGAGAATGAGAGTGAAAGGAAATGATATGTTGAAATATGCGAGTGTACTATCGGTTGTCATGTTGTTGGCAGCTTGCCAAGGCAATGAACCTCAAAAAACTGCAACAACAGCATTGTCTGTGGCTCGGCCTGCCCCAGTGAGTACGCAAGATGTACGAAAAAATGATGGGGGTAAACTCAAACCTGCGGATATGAACGTTGAAAAAACCACAGCGATGATGGGTGATTTAGCATCCCCAATGCAGGCGGATGTGAAGCATGGCAAAAAGTTGGTGAGGCAACGTTGCTCTATGTGCCATTACTTGGATAAAGCACAACGTAAGGTGGGACCAAGCCTGCAAGGTGTTTATGGTCGCGCCCCGAGCATTGATGGTATTCCTTTTGCTACTTGGGATGATACCGCCCTGAATCAATGGCTGATCAATCCCAAGGCTGTCAAGCCCAAGACTCGTATGGGATTTCCAGGGTTTAAGAAAGAGCAAGATCGTTTGGATGTGATTGCTTATTTGAAAACACGTTAAAGTTTGGGCTATAGACGTTCAAGTATGAATACTACATTAGTGCTATCGTCACCCTCGAATGCCTGTGTCGAGGGTCTGGGGATAAGGTAGGAGATTCCAGACACAAGCACTCTGGAATGACGTGGGTGGGAAGCTTTGGGATGAGGCTGTTTTTTGGTGAGGCGCGTAACATCAGTATATAATAAGAACATAAGAGGATGTTAAAATGATGCAAAGAGGCTTTACTCTGATTGAATTGATGGTTGTGGTGGCGATTGTTGGCATTTTGGCTGCGATTGCGATCCCGCAGTTCTCAGCATATCGATCCAAAGCGTTCAATAGTTCAGCGATCTCGGATTTAAGAAACATTGCAACGGCTGAAGAAGCATATTATGTGGATCAACAGACTTATGTGAATTTGCCAGCCATTGTGGGCTTTAGTGCATCGCTGGCGAACCTACCTGGTACGCGTTTATCTAAAAATATTTGTGCAAAAGTGAGTAGTGCCAACGCTATTGACTTTATATTGCAAACTGAAAACTTGGGTGGCCATCAAAGTTATCAATCATCACAATCAGGTAGTTTGATTAAAACTACGAAAGCCTTGAATGTGTTCACGATTTCAGGTTGTTAGGCCAAGTTTTTTCGTCCAAAAATAAATGCGGAAATCAATAAGATAAACACAATTTCGCTGATGCTATAGGTCATCATGCTGATGAGTTCATGCCACGGTATGTTGGCAACATAGCCTGCTTGATTGCGTAGGTTGATGGCTTCCAAATTGGGTAAAAGGTAATACATGCCTTGTGTAAAAAATTGGACCAGTGTGCTATCGGATTGTTCGCCGAGTTGTTGAATAACAAATGTAAAACGCCCCGCAATATCCATGGCAAGGGTCAGTAAAATGGCCAAGAATAAACTGGAGCTTTGCGCAAATAACAGTGCGATGGCAATCACAATGTATATTTCAAACAGTGTGGTGATGCAGGCTTGCACAAAAGACAACCAAAAAATATGCCCAAAAATGGCAATGCAGCCTGACAATATGAGGCACATCATGATCATTTGTATGCTTAATACAGCAGCCAAACCTAGAAATTTTCCGACCAAATATTTCCATCTCCCTTGTAAACGGGTTATCAATACATAAAGTGTGCGGCTTTCACGCTCTTGTTGTAAGGATTGAATGGTGAGAATAATGGCCATGAGGTTGCCCAAGATGGAGATGCCGCCCAAGCCTAAATCCATGATCATCAATTCTGTTCGCCCCATGGTTACTGAGGCCAGTGCAGAAGCTGTCGCCAGCAACAACAATAAAAAAGTGAACACGCCATACGCTACTTTATTACGAATCGCATCAGCAAAGCTTAGTTTGGCAATTTCAAGAATGGCTTGCATCATGATCTCCTTTTATTTTTAGCAAGTTTAAAAATGCAGATTCAAGGGTGCGTTGTTCGCTTTGCACCGATACTAAGGTGGTGCTTTCTGAGGATAAAATATTTTGTAGCCATGTATTGCGTACTTCCTGATTGGCGCCGCGAATCTGCCAAACACCATCAAGGGATGCTGTGATTTCAACATCGGTGTGTTGCCCCGCTTGTTGCCCCCAGAGCGGCTTACCCTGCGCTTGAATCAGCCATCTGGCATCATGGGCTAAGAGTGAGTGAATATCACCAGCATAACGAATACAACCTTCTTGTAAAATCACCACTTGGTCGCACATGGCTTCAGCATCCGATAATATATGCGATGAAAACAATAAGGTTGCGCCACGTCTGACTTCATCTTGAATCACCGAGCGAACGCAGGCGCGACCAATGGGATCCAGACCTGATAAGGGTTCATCCAATAAAATAAAATCAGGTTGATGAATCAAGGCTTGGGCGAGTCCAACACGTTGTGCCTGCCCTTTGGAACACGTGGATAAGCGTTGCCCTAAGACTTGGGTGAAATCCAGCTTTTCAGCCCACATTTCAATTTTTTGTTTTAAACCTTTGGAAGGGAGTCCAGACAACTTCCCCAAGCTTGTCAATAATTCACGCGGCGTTAAATTTTTATAAAAATAAGGGTGTTCGGGCATAAAGCCAAAGCGCTTGGGCGGTAAACCTTGGTGCATGACTTCGCTATCAAAGAACACTTGCCCTGCATTGGGCTTCACCAAACCACAAAGAATACGAAAAGTGCTTGTTTTCCCTGCGCCATTCGTGCCTAAATAAGCCGTGCTTGTGCCTTGCTCCACTGAAAAGGAGACATCATGCAAAATCGTTTTTGTTTTTTGAATAATATGACCCGTTGGCACGGTGAAATGCAAAGATTGAACATCAATGAGCGGCATCGGCTTGAACCCCTTGTCGTTTTTTCGGAATAAATAGTTTGAAGCGTTTTTTCTCTTGGCTACTCAACAAGCTACCATCTTTAAGAACTTGAATCTTGCCTCCATCGGCAAGTTTGTTGGGAAATTTATAACCAAGTTGGCGAAGATGATTGAGGTCAGACATATCCTGATGACGTTGAGGAAGCTTGGTCAAGAGGGCTTCAATGGCGCGAAGTTGCTGTTCGGTTTGTAGTTGATGGTATTGCTTGAGCAATTGTGCTTGAAGTTTGGGATCATTTTTTTTCTGTAGCAAATCTTCCAAGAAATTCAATCCTGTCTGAATGTTGCCTGCATGGCTGTGCATCCTCAAAGCCAATGATGTGACCAAAGGGGGCGCGTGGGGTTTCATCGCAGAGATTTCAAAATAGTGTGCGGCAAGCTCGCTATTATGATCGAACCAATAGCTGTTAAATCCTAGATAATAAGCCCAACGCCAATCTTTGGGAAACTCAATCATGGCTTGCATGACAAAGGGGCGGCTTAACGTCGTATTGTTTGTCCCCCAAGGAAATACAGAAGCAGCCATATAATAAACAGGCTCAAATTTTGGATTGAGTTGAGTGATGGTATGAAGC
>NVWS02000065.1 GCA_002746295.2 Zetaproteobacteria bacterium | reverse complement strand
TTTAACCACTTCTTCAACAGCATCCACAGAGGTATCCAATATAGCAATCACTTCACCAGGAGTAACGATGCTATCGGCTTCTTTGTAAACTGTTTTTAAAATCCCAGCCTCAAAAGCCGTGATTTCCATGGTAATTTTATCGCTTTCAATTTCAGCAATCACATCATCGACTTCAACCGCTTCACCTTCATGTTTCAGCCATGCAATCAAGGTTGCTTCATTTTCAGACTCACCCAAACTTGGTACTTTAATTTCAATGTCCATACTTCCCCCTCGGCTTATTCATTTGTTTTTAGATCATTAAATCATCAGATACAGGTGAAAAGGCTTGTTCCAATATTTTTGCAATTCAGCTTTATGTCTTGTCATCGAACCCACGGCTGGTGCAGACAAAGCAGGTCTAGCCACGGCATAAATCTTTTGGCTCGGTAATAATATGCGACGAATCTCACTATTGATTTGCATCCAAGCCCCTTGGTTGGCAGGTTCTTCTTGCACCCAAAAAACTTCCCTTGCGTGCTGGTACTCAGCCAACAAGCTTTTTAACAATATTTTGGGAAATGGATACAAACGTTCCACCCGAATCATCGCAACATCCTGTAAATTCAAATGTTGACGTTCAGCCAACAAATCATAGTACACTTTTCCAGAACACAATAAAACACGCTTGCACTGCGCTATCTGTATGGCTTCATCTTGTTCTGGAATCACAGTTTGGAAATGTCCTGATATAAAATCCTCCAACGGTGAGTACGATGCTTTGAGTCGTAGCATGCTTTTGGGTGTCATCACCACCAACGGTTTACGCATGGCTATTTTGGATTGACGGCGCAACAAATGAAATACTTGCGCGGGTGTGGTTGGACATACCACCTGCATATTATCTTCCGCACACAATTGTAAAAAACGTTCCAAACGTGCCGAAGAATGCTCCGCTCCTTGACCCTCGTAACCATGTGGCAACCACAACACTAAACCCGACATCCGACTCCATTTGGATTCACCTGCAGCGATAAATTGATCAATCACCACTTGGGCACCATTGGCGAAATCACCATATTGTGCTTCCCAAATCACCAAAGCACGCGGTTCCGCCACCGAATAACCATATTCAAAGCCCATCACTGCCAATTCAGATAACATACTATCGACGACAATAAAATGGCTCATATCGCCTTGTTCGACTTGTTTCAATGGCACAAAACTTTTTCCAGTTTTTTCATCGTAGACTGTGGCATGTCGATGAAAAAATGTGCCGCGCCCTGAATCTTCACCCGACAAGCGAATCCATGCCCCTTCATGCAACAGCGTGGCATACGCCATCACTTCGCCACAACCCCAGTCTGCCAATGCTTGCCCTTGCATCATTTGGATGCGCCCTTGATAAATTTTCTCAACTCTAGGGCTAATACTGATGTCATCGGGAATGGCGTGCGCACGGATGCTCAAATCTTCAAGCAGGTCAGGGGTCACAAAGGTTTCAGGTTCATCAGCACCATCACGCACATAGCCTTTCCAACGCCCGTGTAAACTATTCACATGATGGGGCTGGCATACACCTTCTTTGCGAAATTTATCCAAACATTGAATATACTTTGTCGTCATATCTTCAGCATTTTCCGCGCTGAAGATGCCTTCATCAATCAGCTTTTGACGATAAATTTGTTCAACCGTCGCATGTTCAGAAATATGACGATACATGATGGGTTGGGTCACTTCAGGTGCATCGGCTTCATTGTGTCCATGTCGACGATAACACACCAAATCAATGACCACATCGCTACGGAAGTGATTGCGATACGCCATCGCCAAGTCCATCACCAAACAACAGGCTTCAGGATCATCACCATTGACATGTAAAATCGGTGCTTGCACCATTTTAGCAATATCCGTGCAATATAATGTTGAGCGAGAATCAAAAGGGTTGGTGGTAAAACCAATTTGATTATTGACCACAATATGAATCGTTCCACCTGTGCGAAAACCGTTCAATTCCCCCAGATTTAAGGATTCTGCCACCACCCCCTGCCCTGCAAAAGCAGCATCACCATGCACCAACACACCCAATACCTGACGACGTGCCTTATCTTTACGGCGACATTGACGTGCTCGCACACTGCCCAAGACCACAGGCGTAATAATTTCTAAATGCGATGGATTAAAGCCAAGGGATAAATGAACCACCCCCCCTTCTGTTTCAATATCCGATGAAAAACCCAAATGATATTTCACATCCCCTGATCCATGCACATCATCTTGCAGTTGTGTGCCTTCAAATTCAGAAAAAATATCGGTCAGTGATTTACCCAGAATATTGGCAAGCACATTCAAACGACCTCGATGTGCCATACCCAAAATAATTTCTTTGACTCCCGTTTTTCCACTGTTTTGAATCAAACGATCCAACATTGGAATCAGACTTTCACCACCCTCCAATGAAAATCGTTTTTGCCCCATATAACGGGTGTGTAAATAATGTTCAAAGGCATCGGCATGCATCACATGCTTAAAAATACGATGTTTATCTATTTTTTGATAGCCTGCCGTATCATACAAGCGTTCCAAACGTTCAAATAACCAGTGTTTTTTTGCAGAATTTGAAATATGCATGACTTCAGGGCCAATATGCCCTGCGTACGCTTGTTGCAGACGCTTTAAAATATCTTTCAGAGGCAAACGATCAGGCCCCGACATATCGCCTGTCGGAAATTCAACATCCAAATCGGCTTCGGACAAGCCATAATAATTTAATTCCAATTCAGGTGTCGGTAAATTTACATGTAAATTCAAAGGATCCAACTGAGCTTGACGATGACCATACACTCGCCATGCGTGAATCAAATAAATGGCACGCGATGGATATTCAACAGCATCAACATCTGATCTGATTTCTACCGATTGAGTGCCTTGTTGAAGCCGAGAATGATGAGACAAGGCTTGCAATTTGGCTTGGTGACCTAAGCCTAAATCTGCACCCAACGCTTCATTGTCAAAAAAACATTGCCAGTATTCAGAAACAGCATCGGGGGATAACTGCCATCGTTCATACATATCTTCCAACCACGTACCACCTGCCACCAACCATGTATCCAAATCTTGCAATGTTTGAGACATATACCCCCCTATTTTATATCTGAACAATTCAATTCAAGTCAAGCAAACCACATGCCTCATCAGGACATATCATAGCGCAAACGATAAAAAAACAAGCCCAAATACTCATGCAATGCAAGATTGGAGTCATAAAAAGCATGCGCACTGGGCAAATAGCTCCGCACATGATAAGCACTCATCTTTGTTAGATAATCTGTTGGGGCAGGTATGACATGTAAACCTTGTGCTTGAAAACATGCTACCGAACGTGGCATATGCCATGCCGATGTCACCAAAATCACCATGGATACGCCTTTTTTATGCAATATAGTTTTCATCAAGCTTGCATTTTCCCAGGTATTGTTGGCAAAATTTTCAGCGAATACATGTCCTGCATCCAAACCTTGCCCCAATAAAAATTTTCTCATCACATCACCTTCAGCATCCTGCTCAGGATTCAATGGTTTGCCACCTGTCGCATACACATCTAAGCCCGTTTTTTTAGCAAGGTGTGCAGCATACAACGCACGCATCATGGCATAGCTATGCAAATAATCTTGCCCAGCATATTCAGGCGCTTTGTCATACACACCACCACCGAGCACGACAATGGCTGTTCGTTCTTTATCCCATGTTTTGGTATGAAATGTTGGGTATTTAAATTCTAACGGCTTGATAAGCATATCCCGTACTGGCTCTGTCGATAAACTCCAAAACAACAACAGTGTCACACACAATATCGCTCGCCCCCATATCCGTTTAAAAAATACGCCACCCAAGCCAAGCAAAACAATCAACCCACCTGGCGGCAACAATAATTGCGAAAATATTTTCGAAAGAAGTAACAAAATAGAACGCTCCATCATTTTTAATTTCCCAAGTATGCCATAAGAATGAGGCTATATAAGACCCAAACAGATATTTAAATAACCCACCATTAAACTTGGTTAAATACCCCATGATTTTTATCAAGTTTAGATTGTGTTGCGCTTTCAAGAAGCAGTTCTAGCCTGCCGTTTCATCAAAATAGAGAGGACTTCCCCATGTTACATTTCAGACGTTTTTCCGACACATCTGTCAGTGAAAAACTATTGGATTCTATGTTTTTAATCACCATTGGTATTGGTTATTTATTTGCTTTGCTTAACCTTTACTACACCGATCAAGGGCGAGATGGAGAACCAGGACTATCTGTTAAAGATGTAACACTCGCATATTATGGGAGTCATAACCAAACACGTTTGGGGGCTGCCATCAATGGACCTATGGAGCCTAACCTTCCCAATGCTGCGGCCAAAACCACCATTCTTGACTGGATTCAACATGGTGCTACCAAAGAAGAGTTTGAAGCCAAGGTCAATCCCATCATGCAAGCCAACTGCGTCATGTGTCATTCCGCAGCAAGCGGCATGAGCATCCCCCATTTTGACTCGTATGAACATGTCTTAGAACTCACTGGCACTGATACTGGCGCAACCATTCCAGCCTTGGTTCGTGTGTCCCATATTCATTTGTTTGGCATTGCTTTTATTCTCTTCTTGATTGGTCGAATCTTCCTTTTATGTGAATTACCTGTATTGTTTAAGCGTGTGGTGGTTGCCGCGCCCTTCGCTTTTCTTATTTTGGATATTAGTTCGTGGTATATTACGAAATTGATTCCACAATTTGCTTATGTGGTGATTGCTATGGGTGCTTTTGTTGGTATTACATTTGCTATTCAAATCTTTACCAGTCTTTATCAAATGTGGCTTTATAAGCCCAATAATGAGCAAGAATAGCCACAAGTTATTTAGTTCTTTAACCCAATCAGCAATGAGTGCTGTAAATTCGAGCATCTTTGATGCTTACGTATAATAAAAAGGAGAACAACATGAAAAAAATTATCTTAACATCCATGGCTTTGGCTTTCTTGGGTATGACATCAAGTGCTGCGATGGCATCAAGCGACATCAATGTTAAAAAGATTTTCAGCAAAAAATGTAAAATGTGTCATGCCTTGGATAGAAAGAAAGTAGGACCATCTTTTAAGGACATGAACAAAGATGAAGCTGTGTTACTAAAAACCATCACCCATGGTCGTAAAATGATGCCAAAATTTAAGAAAAAACTTTCCAGCGATGAAATCGCCGCTATGGTAAGCTTCATTCAAGCACAACAAAGTGCAAAATAGGTTCTAACTTTTAAATAGGGAGGGGAGTTTCATGTTTAAAAAGATATTGGTCACGGCAGCCTTAATTGCGCTGCCGATGTCTGTTGCTCAAGCATCGGAAGATATGCCAGATGGTAAAAAGATTTACCAAAACAATTGCGCAAGCTGTCATGGTATGGATGGTACAATCAGTAAGTTTGGGAAGGATCTAAAACCATTTCCAGCGCGTAACCATCGTGCCATGGCTCAAGTTGTGAGTCGCAGCGAAATGCGTCGCATTATTACTTACGGTGTACGCGGCACAGGCATGAGAGCAAAAAAATATGATCTCAAGCCTTTGCAAATCGAAGCCGTGATTGATTATATCAAAACCTTTGATTATAAACCCAATCTTGCCAATGGTAAAAAACGTTTTGAACAAGTCTGTTCGTCCTGTCATAGCATGGATGGTCGTGCAACAACGGGCTTGGGTGCTACCAACCTAGTCTATTCCAAGCTTAATTTAGAAGACATTGTTCATACGCTTCGGCACGGCCGTTCAGGCACATTAATGACAGCCAATGAGCATCAATTGAGCAACCCTGACATCAATGATGTCGCGCATTATGTTCTTTCACTTCGTTATAAAGCCAATCTTGGCAATGGTAAGAAATTGTATGCCAAACATTGCCTCTCTTGTCACTCAAGCCCTAGCAAGATTAAACTCTATGGCAATGCGGCTGGAAAAATGAAACTCGCTGATTTAAGCGATCAAATGCTTGATCTTCGTATTCGTCATGGTCGCCATATCCACCGTGCTGGTAAGGCTGTGGAAAAACTTTCATCGGATGAAATCCTTGATTTAATGGCTTACGTTCGTAAAAACAGATAATCACTTTCAACACTGAAAATCTAAAAGGCTCCTTCATCAGGAGCCTTTTTTATGCACAAAAAATATTTATAACGTTGTATGCCACTCACTATTATCGATAGAAATTGGAAAATCCTCACCTAAACACAAACGTTCAAACACCTCACGCTTGCCTTCGCCCGTCACCATCATGATACGTTGACGCGCAGCTTTAAGTGTTTTGTATCCCATCGACACACGATCTGAAGGCGGCTTGGGTGAGTCGTAAATGGCAACTGCGAAGGCATCACTCAATAATGCAGCATTATTAGGAAATAAACTGGCTGTATGCCCATCTTCGCCCATACCGAGCAACACCAAATCCAAGCATTCAATGCTTGCTAAGGCATCGGCATATTGCTTTGCCGCTTCTTTCACCCCCAGTTCAGCATGGATACGATGAATATTTGATGTTGGAATACTCACATGATTGAGAAGTGCTTGATCTGCCATCCAATCATTACGTTCAACATCACCGACAGGTAAACATCGTTCATCACCAAACCAAACATGCACTTTTTTCCAATCAATCGGTCCGTCACGCAACTTTTCATAACACAACTTGGGGGATGTTCCACCCGCCAAAGCCCAATGAAACACACCACGTTCGACAATGGCTTGTTTAGCAGACTGAACCACCAAGTTCGCCACACTTTGGGCTAAGGCTTCCACGCTTGAATAACGCTGAATATTCATCTCAATAGTCATCTTGTAACCTCAAATCACGCCAACCACCTTCACATTCATCCAATAAAGCATCCATATCTGGAATATCCAGCGTACCTGCTGGATAGGTCGCAATATCTGTTTCTTTTGCCCATGCATCCATAATCGGTGCCACAATGGCCCAACTTTCCTCGACTTCATCGGCACGAGAAAACAAACCTGCTTCACCGAGCATCACATCATGCAATAGCGTTTCATAGGCTTCAGGCATACCTGAACCCACCATGCCATAAGAAGCATCCAGTTTTACGCCGCGCAATGCTGTCGAAAGCCCTGGTTGCTTGGCTGTCATGGTCAATTGCATCCCTTCATCGGGTTGCAAGCGGAAAATCAATTCATTGTTGCGACCATTATCATCGTCTAAATCAAATAATTTTTGCGGTGATTCCTTGAATCGAATGCAAATTTCAGACACACGATCAGGCAAACGCTTGCCTGTTCGCAACACAAAGGGAACCCCTTGCCAGCGCCAGTTATCAATATAAAATTTCACTGCGGCAAATGTTTCCGTACATGAATCATCGGCAACATTCTTTTCATCACGATAAGCAGCGACAGTTTCATCACCCACTTTACCTTCAGCATATTGCGCACGCACCGCAATATCTTTGACATCTTCAGGCTTAATCTCGCGCATCGAACGCAAGACTTTCATTTTCTCATCACGCACATCATTGGCATCCAATGAAATCGGCGGCTCCATCGCCACCAATGCCATCACCTGCATCAAATGACTTTGAATCATATCACGAAATGCGCCCGAATTTTCATAATAACCCGCGCGATAACCAATCCCCAAGGATTCAGAGACTGAAATTTGGATATGGTCGATATAATTACGATTCCACAACGGTTCTAAGACGGCATTGGCAAAGCGAAACACCATCAAGTTTTGCACCGCTTCTTTACCCAAATAATGATCAATACGATAAATCTGCGACTCATCAAAATAAGTCTGTAACTTACAGTTTAAATCTTTGGCACTCGCCAAGTCCATACCAAAAGGTTTTTCAACCACAATACGGCGAAAACCATCCGATTCATCCGATAAGCCTGCATCTTTGAGGTTTTTACACACCACTTCATACCAAGATGGTGGAATCGCCAAATAATACAAGGCATTGGTTTTGCCACCATCGGCATGCAGTGTTTTGGCAAGGTCTTGGTACATGCTTGGATCGGTTAAATCACCCACCACCAAATCCAATTTATCTGCAATTCTCCGCCACGAAGGCGGGTTCATCACTGCTTCAGGAAAATAATGCAAGAGCTGCTCATGCACATAATTGACCCAGTGGGAACGCGTCCATTTGGAACGCACCACGCCAATGATGCGTGAATGCGGACCTAATAAATTCCAACGGTGCATGTGTGCCAAGGCTGGCAACAGTTTACGCTTACTTAAATCACCCGATGCACCAAAAATAACAATATTGGTCGCTTCAGGTCGCTCACTGCCAATCAAGGAGGCAAACTTATCGCCAGCCATGATTAGTCTTCCTTGTTGGCAGGTTTAATCGCATGACCACCAAATCCAGCCCGTTGTGCATTGACAATTTTACCCGCAAAAGCATCCTTTTGACGACTACGGAAACGCATTTGTAAGGCCAACGTCATCACAGGTGTTGGAATCCCCAAATCAATGGCTTCGTTGGCAGTCCAACGCCCTTCGCCCGAATCATCCATCCAATCGGATAATGAAGATAAATCACCATCTTGTTCCAAAGCATCACCCGTTAAATCCAATAACCATGATGATACAACCGAACCATGCTGCCAAACACGCGAAATTTGGTGCATATCCAAATCAAATTCATCCTTGGCTTTCATCAACTCAAAACCTTCGGCAAACGCTTGCATCATGCCGTATTCCATACCGTTATGAACCATCTTGACGAAATGCCCTGAACCCACAGGTCCCATATGTCCCCAACCTTTGCCATCATCCGATGCCAAGGTGGTCAAGGCAGGTGCAATCAAATCAATGGCTTCTTTTTCACCACCAATCATCAAGGAATAACCATTTTTCAAACCCCAAACGCCACCCGATGTACCACAATCAGCAAAAAGAATGCCTTTTTCAGCCAGTTCCGCACCACGGCGTTGACCTTCTTTGTAATTGGAATTGCCACCATCAATGATTAAATCACCTGCTTCAAGCCCTGCGTTTAATAGGTTTTCGATGCTTGAATCGACAAACTGATGGGGAACCATAATCCAAACCACACGCGGAGTGGGCAACTGGGCAATCACATCTTCAAGACTCGACGCTGAAGATACACCTCCAAATTCATTCGCTAAGGCTAGGCTAGGCGCTATATCCACATCATAAGCCACCACTTCATGTTCACCCTGCATCAAACGCTTGACCATATTGCCGCCCATGCGACCCAACCCCAACATTGCTAATTTCATTGTCGATCTCCTTGTGATTTTCGCTCATTATCGCCCAATCTATGACAAGGTTCAATCAAAAATCATATCAAGGTAATTTCCATCGCCATGAAGCAACCACTTCACCATTCAAACGAAAATTACCTTGTGGAATACGATTAAATCCCCAGTTGGCATATTCTATATTAAAGCTTCCTGCCTGCCATTTGGAGCGACCAAACCCATACGTCCAACCCCAATCGTTACGGTGATAGGGTTTATGCCAAGCAAACTGCTTGCTAATACCCCCACGAGCAAACCATCCACCACCAAAATTATACTGCCAATCACTGTGTAAAGCAGGGATACCGTTGGACAAGGAGAACGATACATTGCTTTGGTAACGTTTGGGTAAGGCGAGTAATTTCATCAAACTAAGGTTATAACCCAGCTTAAATTCCATGTTTTTAATGGTTGGTGCCGTATTTAATGTTTTTGGAGTCCATTGATTCCATCCCAATGAAAAACCACCTGCTTTCCAGTTCGAATAACCCAAACCCCATGTATAGGTCGGAACTTTCGCGCCGCCGCCAACCACAGGCATCGTTAGCCCACCTCGGATATAAAAATTTTTATAGGGTGACCATTGCCCATTGCTTGTGAAGCTGTAACTATTATCTCTTAAGCGCCAACGTAACTGAACATCTCCTGCCAAGCCCACATTAGGTCCTTTGGGCAACGGAAAATTATCATAACCATGAATCAACGAACGGGTAAAAAACATACCATCCGACATCAGGTTTTCTGAAGGCAAGTCCTGAATGTTTTTATGTTTTTCTTGTGGTTTAGCCAATGACTCAGCCCAGTGCAAGCCTTCCCTGAATGGTCTGTTAGGAAGTTTCGCCGTCATTTTCAATCCACGTGGTGATAAGCGCACACTTTCTTCGGCATGTTCTACTCGCGGTAATGCTGCCAATTGAAGGCTGGTTTTTCCCAATCTAGGCATCAAAAAACCTGAATCATATACCCGATGATATACATTTGATGCTGGAAGTGATCCACGATATCCCGTATGCACAGCTTGGTACTTCGGACTTGCTAATAATCTTTTAGCGTGTTTTTTGACGGCTATTTTTTTCTTAACTTTAGGTTTTTTCGGCTTTACTTTCGGCTTGACCTTTGTTTTTTGTTTCAGCTTCTTAGGCTCAGCTTGCAACCACAGAATAGGATCTTTGGGGGTATGGCGGTAAAATGTATCATAAGGAAGTGTTTCAGGGTCATAAGGTGTTTGACCATTCCATGGATTTGGAAAGCATTGTTTTCGCTCTACACGATAAAGAAACTGGCGTTTCGAATGCGCATCCAAATCACTTTTTATCAATAATTCTGGTTGAATCCGATTCTTAGCATCATGCTCAGTAAAGCCCCATATAGTCAAACCAGGCCAACCTTTGGCACGCCCAACCGCTTGCCTTGTTATATCTCCTGATTTAACAAGGTTATGTGGAACATTGAGATAATTCACATCGCAGAAATTCCAACGCAAAACAATGCGTTCAATATGACGACGTTGTTCGGGATTATTTTGCCATAATTGCCCCAAAATCAACAGTAAGTCATCCAAATTGACCACATCCAAACGAGCATCCTGACAGCTCAATCCATTGCATGGCAAGCCCAAGGGCTGAATATTGGCACGATTTAATACTGCCAATGCCTCTTTGATTTTTTGCGGTTGTTGTTCATCACGAAATGTGCCAATCAAACCTTGCAATGTTTCTTCCGCATACAAGGGGCAGGAAAAAATCAATAAAGCAAGCAACCCTGAAATACCGTTAATCAGGAATATAGTCATTCAAGTATAAATACAACATCGTCACCCTCGAATGCCTCTATCGAGGGTCTTCTTGCGATATAGATTCCCGATAAAATATTTCGGGAATGACGGTGGTTGAATACTTTCATCATTATAAAGTTTAGTTTTATAGTTTGGCAGCACTATAGCGATCAATCGTCGGGGAAAAGTGACGACTTTCAGAACCCAAATCTAAACTATGATCCAACTTATGAATCAATGTTTCCAAAATAATACCATTGGTGTTGCCTGTTATCGCTTTATTGTAACCCAAACCCGATTGATACACACCCGAATACCAACCTTTATCAGGATCATAAGCATTACGAATCGCTGCAATCAAACGTTTAGCATAAAGGTCATTCGGATAAAGGTATGCCAAACTAAATGCCGCTTTGACCGACAATGTTTTCAATTCTGGGTGATACACTCCAGTATCTGTAATGGCACTCCAAGGTGAGCCTGCAACATAAATAGAATTGTATAAAAAGTACGGCTCTCTATCCAAATTATCTTCCGATACAGCTGTGACAAAGCCTGTTTTTTTAGCATGTGCTTTTTGCACATCAAAAATATGTTGAAATAATTTTTCAAACTTCTTGGTGGATTTGATTTCCATCGCTTCCAAGGCATAGGATTCTGTCACAACATAATTATACGCACCATATTGGCGTGGATCTCGCGAATCGACAGCAATCGGAATATCGTGAATAATCACATCGCTACGAAACTTATTGTTATAATTGGCTGCTTCGCTGGTATCCAAGCCCAAATCTTTCAGAATTTTCCCAGCATATTGTTCATAACCCAAACGACCTTCTTGAAAGTGCTGGGTCTCATCCATCACTGGATCACGGTATAAGCCATACATCTGTTGTTTTTTCACCAAAGGCGAAAAATCCCAACGTTCTACCACATGCTCAGATTGCTTTGAAAATTCAGGGTAATTGGCAGATAACGTACGCAATGCAGAAACCATACGTGCTAAATCAATGGTCGAAACACCAATCCCTTGGGGCGTTGGGTGATTATTATAGTCTGTCATCGCGATGGTTTTGGTATTGTAGACCTTATTGGGAGCGACACCATCATATAACTTGATACGATTTAAGCTGCCCAACATATTGGTCATACGTTGATGAAAATCATTATCATTCAACAAACACAAACGTCTGGCTGCAATGGTGGCAAAAATAACAGATCCACTATCCCACATGGTCGTGGAAGGGTAGGCATTCACAGAGTTCACCAAACCCGTCATGGGTTGATAATTTTGATCAAAATACAGCCAAGCAATCTTGGCATAGTGCATATCATCACGGGTAAAATCAGGATGTTCTTTATGTAAGGTCGTTAAACATGCACAACGCTCATTGTCTGCATTGGAAAAGTAGCCACAACCTGAATTCAATGGGCTGGAAGAACCATTGGGCCAAAAAATAATCAATAATGCAAGCAATAAGCCAACCATTAAAGCAAGCAATGCAGCCCAAAGAAGCAGCCAAGGTTTGCGACTTTCCTGCTCCTTTGGCTTCATATCATGCGACAACGATTTTTCTTCAGCATCTGCTTGATAATTATCCATCTTTTCCATCCAAAATATTTTTTATCGTATGCACAGGTGTTTTGGTATCCCCAGTTTTACCCTGCTTCAATTGAGCGGATGTATAATCCAAGATTCCCATCAATTTTCTTAATGCATCCTTTTTCACTTTGGGCAGCATATCCGAAGCCTTCCAAATTTTGCCTTTCAAACCTTTAATCAACGCATTCGCTTTATCAAACGCTCCCGCTTTGGCAAACTTCCTTAATTGACGCGCTTCATCCAAAGATTTTTCTAGCAAGCCTTTCGCATCTTTGGGAAGGTCTCCTGCTTGTTTTTCTTTTGTTTGAACATTAGAAGGAGTTTGACTTTGAGGCTCAACTTGTTGCATACGTTTCACTTTTCGAACCCTTAGCTTTTCTGCTAATTGGCGTTCTTGCCATGCCAGTGCAGCCAACTGTGCCGATTGCATTTTACTTTGCTGTACCAACCACACCAGCATCACAAACATGGCAATACCCAGTACCCATGCAGCCATCAACAATACATCCCTATACTGCCCTTTAAGCATGCTTTGTTCATCACCTTTCATTGTTCTTTTGTGGCCAAGGTTAACAAAGGTCCCAGTGCTTTATACGCCATAATTTCGAGAACGATACCATTGGTATTGGCAGTTATGGCGTGATTAATTTCACCTGTTGCTTCATAACGCCCCGAATACCAACCACGTTTCTCATCATAAAGTTCACGTAAAACATTTTTTAACTTATCTGAATACGGCGATTCAAACAGTTCTGCCCAACCCATCGCAGCCTTGGTGGATAAGGTGCGAAATTTGGAAGCATCATGATGATCTGGATCAAAGGCAGCCCAAGGTTCCATATCATTCAACACGCTATTATACACAAACCACGGTGCTTGATCGATATTATCTTCCGATACTGCGGTCAAAATACCTGTCGCATCATAACGGTTGATTTGTGCTTGCAACACAGATTGAGCTAGAGGCAAGGTAATCGCATTATAACCAAACTCAACCCCTTCTAAAATGTAAGGTTCTGATAAAACAGCATTGTGCGTTCCATCATGAAAACGGGGCAAGCGAGCATCATAAGCAATGGCTTGACCTTCCACCAACATCACTTGCACACCTATATCATAGCGCGCTGCCAGTGTGACATCCAAGCCCAAAAAAGTCAGCGATTTTGCAGCATATTGCTCATAACCAAAGCGACCTTCTTGGTGACGTTGTAATTGATGGGAAGCATTGAATGAACCCGTCATCAATTCACCATTTTTCACCATATCAGCAAACTTCCAGCGATTGATAACCTTTTTGGCTTTAGCCGCGAGTTGAGGATGTCGCCATACAATAATTTGAAGCGGAACACCAAAGCGTGCAATATCCAATGCTGACCAGCCAATACCACCTTCAACAGGCTTGTTGTTGTAATCTGTCATCATTAACGTCTTCGTATTGTAAGCTTTATTGGGCAGCTTATCCATCACCAACGGAATCGTTGCCAAATGATCCAATAACCTTCCAACCCGCTCATTCAACTCATCCTCTTGAATAATGCCCAATTCACGCGCCGATAATGCCCCCATCAAGTAAGAACCCAAATCCCAGAGTGTTGTGGATGGATAGCCATCCACAGAATTCACCATGCCCGTTTCATTGTGGTAATTGTTTTGAAAATAATGCCATGCGACCACAGCCCAATGTTTTTCTTCATCTGTTAGTGTCACAGGCACAGAGACAGCTTGCGGAAAACCATCATCCACCCGTAACACATCTGAAAAATTATCAATCCACGCCTGAATAGGGCGGGGCATGTGTAACTCTGCTTGCCAAGCAATCGTGATAGCCAAACATAGACCGATGATAAATGCCAAATGATGGCGTGCATGTAAATACCCTTGAGACCATGCCATGTTATTATTCTCCCTCACCACGCAACATCGCCGCTCGCACAATAATAGAGAGCGCCAAACAGTTGTTAAATGTCCAAAATAAATTCACCAAGTAAGCAGGAACATGCTGTTCTATACCAAGAAATACTTGCCAGCCCATATAGACCGCACCCACAATGGATGCCCCAATAATGGTGAGTTGAGGCCAAACCAAAGCAATATTATTGCCCGTTTGCCCTGTTTTCGGCGTGACATGAAATTTAATGGGCTGTCGGCACAATACTTCCCAGATGGCCGTTAAATTTTGCCAAAAGAATGCCAAATAATATTGCTCACCGCGAAGGCTTGGTACTTCCCAAGTGGCTGCCATCACAGCCAGACGATTGACAATCAAAAAAGGTAAAAGATGCATATAAAACGTTCCATCATAGGCAGCAATCGGAGCAATACCTGTAAAAAAGAAAATAATCGGCGCAAGTAAAAAAGGAACAATCCACAACGGCGCAAGATAGGAGTACATCGTTGCGCCATACATCCATTTTTGCCAAAAACTCAAACCTTTTTTTCGCAAAGGATTATCACTGCGTGAAATATCCAAGGTACCACCCGCATATTTAAAACGTTGAATACTCCAGCTCAACAATTCTTGCGGTGATAACATCTTACTCAATACTTCAGGATGATAGACTGATTTCCATGTTTTTTCTTGATCGGCATGCAAATAAATACCTGTATATATATCTTCCGATACATGAAATAAATAGGGCATCACTTCAGTGCGCCGAGCAATTTCTAAGGATAACTGATCTTGGTATAGACCTTTCAGATTCGCTTCAGGCACATAATCTGCTAAAGCCGCCGATTTTTCGAGGGTGCTTGTGACATATCGTTTCAAGGCTTGTTGGACAATCGCTTCACGACGATGAACACTCCCAGCACCACAGCAAAACGAAGCATTGTATGTGTTCCGACGACGCAAAATAACATCATAAAACATCGTGGGATCATTTCCCAAAACATCACGGTTCATTGCTATCGGACCCACCAACCGTTCCACACCCAAACCAACATAACGCCCGACAACACCCAAGTAAAGTCCTCTTTCCAACCATACTGGCAACGGTGTACCTGCTTGATAATCAAAAAACCATTGTGGGGTCTGTACCCATGCCACATCCACATCACGAAAATAACCCAATGTTCGCTCTAAAAAAGCAGGGAAAGGCCGTGTATCTGCATCAAAAATAACCATCAAATGCCCTTCAGTATAAGCCATCCCATTGCGAATATTCCCCGCTTTAAAGCCAATATTATCATCTCTGGCGATGTAATTCACGCCTTCTTCTTTGGCGACTTTGCACATGATGTCTCGATTGCCATCATCCAACACATGGATACGTGCATCCACACCATCAGGAATACGCATACGTTTGGCATCCTGAATGGATAAACGCACCAGTTCCTCATCTTCATTGTACGTTGGAAAAAACACATCGACAATCACATCACCATCTTTGGATACTTGATGACTGATTTCGGATAAACGCGATGGTGCTGATCGCCAAGGCGTATCTTTCACACGCCATAAATTGAAAGTAAAAAGAATCGTACCTATAAATGCCAAGGATTCAGCAATAGCCAAACCAATAGAGAATCCCAAAGCTGCTTCATTCAATGAGTCTGTCCAACGCCAAAACAAATACCATAATCCTAAAAAAATACTACAAGTGCCAAGCACCTGCGCTAAAAACATTTGTTCATCACTGGGGTTACATGCTTTTGGCGGCGTTCGCTGTTCAAACTTGGAAAAATACCATGTCGGTGTTTTTTCTCGTTTCATATCCATTGCTTTAGCCTCATAAACCCATCGCTTCAATGGGTAACTCATGGATATGGTCAAATACTGGAAACAATTGATCTAGGAAGGTATCACGAAGTAGTTCGGATATTTCAGCATTGGCGTGTAATACATATAAGCGTGATCCAGGAGGCATGGCCTGAAATAACTGCACCAACAATGCCAAACCACTACTGTTGGCAACCGATACATGTTTCAAATTCACAGCCAAACGTGAGCGTTGTTTTAAATGTTTAAACAACAGTGATTCTTTGTATAGTTGTAATGCAAAGGCTGCATCCAAAGTATGGTGTTTAAATTCAACCAATAACAAGGCACCTTTCAATGATAGTTTCACCCACTTATCTGCATCTTGTACTTGAAAATCATCTACCGTTATCCCCAAACCTTTAATCATGCCCCAATAACCCCATAATATGTGAAAATTTATAAGAACAATCATATAAAAATAAGTAAACCAACACTGCAAACATCCATAAATTTATTTTTTTTCTTGATATGCGTATGAAAAAACTATCAATCCAATGAGCCAATAAGATAATCATCAAGCCACCCAAACTACCGATCAATGCCCCAATCAATACATCTATGGGCCAATGAAATCCTAGTGCAACACGTAATAATGAAAAAAACGTCGCTAAGCCTAATGCAATCAAACCCCACCAGCGATTTAAAGAAAACAACACGGTTGCTAGCAAGAAAAAGACCACCGCATGATCGCTAGGAAATGACCCTTGCATATTGAACGAAGCAATCACGCTATGCCATTCTTTGGGCGGTAAAGGAACTTGTAATAGACCTTCTTGCATCATGGGGCGATTCGATTCCACTAATTTTTGTATCACTTGAGAAGCAATAAAAAGAACAGGCATCGCAGCGCATGTCATCAACGTAATATCTCGTGCATGATGACGCAACAAACCTTTGGGTCGTTCGGGCAATAACCCTGGGGTTCCTGCATACCACATACTACAGAGTGCTAAGGCATACAATATCCATGCAAGTCGATTGGATAAAAACAAAGCCATACGGAATAAATCTGGAGACTCGCCAATGATATGATTAAAATAATGCAACCAATAGAGGTTATCAATCAACATATTCATGTACCATAACCAAACATAAAATGAAATGTTGCTGTGAAAAACATCAGATTTTGATTGATGTCAAACAGAACCAATAGAGAAAACGGATAAAATATACTACCATGATGAAGCAGTAACTGCTCGATACCATAGGTTAAACGCTGCATAAATGCCGATAAATAAAGTAAAATACTACCAATCAATAGCCCCAACAATATCGCATAAATGGCTTCTTGAACACTCAATAAGCCAAAATCCATAATATATATGACCAAGAACAACGGCAATAAGGATAAACCCATGGCAATATACCGCATACGAAAAATGATTAAAGTAAGCGAGCCAAACCAAGCTACAAGAAAACAATCATCCACACCATCCAAATCATTCACATGCCAATAAAATTTTGTGCTATGTAAGACATGCTCAGAACTCATAGCAATCACATCGCCCAATATTAAAAGAATCGCCAAGGAACGGTATGGAAACGTCCCCTCTTTCTCATAAAACCAACAGGCAACGGGCAACAGTGTTAACACCACCCAATGCCATGTATTGATAACATGATAAAGTGCTTGAGGCAGGGTAAATTCCATCAAGGTTTCCATAGGCCTTGTTTACTATACATCCGTTGAGTTGCACCCAATGACTGCGTAGATGAATCAATCCGCCAATCCGCTTCACCACTCGCCTTCTTATTTTCATCAAACCAAAAAACACCTTGGAGCTTGGGGTAAGCTTGGCTCAATTGCACCGTCATATCATCAATCCACGCGGCTTTATCCACACCAAACTTCCCTGTTGGCCCGCCGAGTTCAGCAGAGGATATCCCAGCAATAAAGTAAGGTTTCGTTGGATAAAGACCCGTTAATAAATTATATGTTAATTGATGAATTTGATTAAATGTTTGCCAAGTTAACGTGGGCTGCGAAGTTGCTTTTGTACCAAAATTAAAACCTGAAACAGAAATCATATCCACATAGGCATTACCTGGATAAAATTGACTCATATTATCTTTGTACCATACATTGGGAGAAAACACCCATTTCACAACATTACTGCCCAAACCCGCCGCACGAAAACGATCCACCACATGCCGATAAGCATTGATATAGTCTTGTGCTGTATTGCCCAAATGCCGAACCGTTGTACCTTGATTGAAATCAGAACCCCAAGGATACCAATCACCATTCATCTCATGGCCAAAGCGCATCCAAATATCGGCATTGGGCCAAGTGGTCAATATATTATTTTTAATACCATTGATGGTCGCATCAATATAAGGGTCCATGATACCTGCATAAATATCTCGCAAATGGGTGACCCCATCATTGACACCCACCCGAGGCTCCATCGTTAACACCACTTTATAGCCAGCGTTCAATGCACTCGGCACCTCATTGGTCCATAAATATGCTGGCGCACTAAAATCATAAAAATGTTGAATCCGCTGCACTTTATGCCCTGACTTCCCTTCCCATCTCGTTATATCCGTCAATAAAAGGCTGCGCGTGGTCAAACCCACAAACAAACGACCTTGCACAGTCACGGTTGCTGTTGTCGTGCCTTGATTGCCTGCTTTATCTATGGATGTGAACGTCACAGTTGTCACACCCACGGGAAAGGTGACGGGCGCATCATTGCTAATGGTCAAGACCTTATCAATATTATCTGTAGCACTAGCTTGAGCCAAAAATGCCGTGATATATGGATCTGTTGCTGCAATAGCATAAGTATCAAGGGTTGTTAATATAAGCGGTTTGGGTGCTGTCACAACAGGTGGTGTTTGATCGGTGACTTTTACAGTCCTGACCAATGGCGTGGCAGTGTTGCCCACCGAATCTTTGACATTGTATGTCACGGTATATGTCCCTAAAACGGCGCTATTCACTAAATTACTCACCACAATCTTGGCAGTCAGATTACCATCAATATTATCAAGCGCAGTCGCCCCCGGATCTTTATAACTTGAACCAACTGCAACAAGTACAGAAGCCTTACCTGTTAGGGTTAATACAGGCGGCACATTATCTTTAGCCACCGTTACCGTTCTCACTTTCCAAAGTGCGGCATTACCCGCCTTATCTTTAACCGTATAAGTCAACGTGTAAATACCTGCTATTGCAGTGTTGACCGTACCCGTCACCGTTGCAATCAAACCTTTATCCACATTATCCGTGACCGTGCTACTTGGATCAACAAAGACCGAACCCTGTGCAACTGTAAGTGGATTCGCACCTGTTAACGTAATAACAGGTGCGGTTTGGTCGCTCACTTTCACGGTTGCCGTCGAAGTCCCCTTGTTCCCTGCTTTATCTATGGATGTAAAAATCACTGTCGTCAAACCCAATGGAAATTGAGTTGGAGCGTTATTTATCACTGTTGAAGTCACATCAACATTATCTTTTGCAGTTCCAGCAATCAAAAATGCGGAAATTTTAGCATGGGTAGCTGGCGTGCCACTTGCATTCACCGCAGCCACCGTGATGGAAGCAGGTGCTGTCACAATAGGCGGAGTTTGATCCGTCACTTTTACTGTTGCCGTCGAAGTTCCTTTATTCCCAGCTTTATCAATGGATGTAAATGTTACGGTGGTTAAACCCAACGGGAATTGAATTGGAGCATTCTGGGTGACTGTCGAAATAGCATCAACATTATCTTTTGCGGTTGCTGCGAGTAAAAAAGATGCAACTTTGGCATGCGTCGCTGGCGTACCACTTGCATTCACTGTAGCTACAGTTATTGAGGTCGGTGCTGTCACAATAGGTGGTGTTTGATCCGTTACTTTCACTGTCCGTGTGACGGCAATAGCTGCATTGCCTGCTGTATCTTGGACAGTATAAGTCAAAATATAACTACCAACCAGTGCCGTATTCACCTTACCCGTCACCATTGCAATCAAACCTTGATCCACATTATCGGTGACCGTGCTACCTGCATCAGTAAATAGAGAGCCTTGCGCCACGATTTGAATCGCTGTGCCTTTCAACACAATCACAGGCGCGGTTTGATCAGTGACTACCACTGTTGCAGTTGCAGTACCTTGATTGCCTGCTTTATCTACGGATGTAAATATTACAGTGGTTAAACCCAGTGGAAATTGATATGGGGCGTTATGGGTGACGATAGAGCTAAAATCAACATTATCGCTTGCGCTTGCCCCCGCTAAAAAAACTGAAATTGTGTTGTTTGAGGTTGTTGTACCTTTTGCATCCACGGCACCCACCGTGATGGAAGCGGGTGCAGTCACAATAGGTGAGGTTTGATCTATCACATTTATTGTGGCTGTTACCGTGCCTTGATTGCCTGCTTTATCAATGGAGGTAAAAATCACCGTCGTCAAACCCAATGGAAATTGAGTCGGAGCGTTATTTGTCACTGTTGAAGTCGCATCAACATTATCTTTTGCAGTTGCGGCAATCAAAAATGCGAAAATTTTAGCATGGGTCGCTGGCGTACCACTTGCATTCACCGCAGCCACCGTGATGGAAGCAGGTGCTGTCACAATAGGCGCGGTTTGATCCGTCACTTTTACAGTCCGCGTGACAGCAGTCGCTGCATTCCCAGCCTTATCTTTGGCGGTATAAGTCAAAATATAAGTACCAACCAATGCCGTATTGACCTTACCTGTCACCGTTGCAATCAAACCTTGATCCACATTATCGGTGACCGTGCTACCAGCATCGGTAAAGATAGAACCTTGCGCCACCGTTTGAATCGCTGTGCCTTTCAGCGTAATCACTGGCGCAGTTTGATCCCCAACTTTTACAGTCCGCGTGACAGCAGTCGCTGCATTCCCAGCTTTATCTTTGGCGGTATAAG
>NVWS02000064.1 GCA_002746295.2 Zetaproteobacteria bacterium | reverse complement strand
TAAAAACGATTCAGAATGTCTTGTGTGGAAAGCCCCAAAGCTTTAAGCACCACGCCAGCAGGCATTTTACGACGCAAGTCAATACGAAAGTGCATTTTATCTTTGATGTCAAATTCAAAATCCAACCATGAACCACGGTAAGGAATAATCCGTGCTTTAAACAAAAACTTACCTGATGAGTGGCTTTTACCCGAATCATGGTCAAAAAACACACCCGGAGAACGATGCACTTGCGATACAATCGCACGCTCTGTACCATTAATGATGAATGATCCATAATCCGTCATCAATGGAATTTCACCCATATAAACGAACTGATCCCGCACTTCTTTCACCGTACGTTTGGCATTACGTCCTTCACCATCGCTTTCAAAAATTTTCAAGCGAAGTTTTACTTTCACAGGCAAAGCGTATGTTAAATCACGACGACGACATTCATCTTGGTCATAACGTGGATTCGTATATTCCAGACCTTCAAAAAGAAGCTCTGCATTTCCGCCATAATCCCAGATCGGGAACGTATTGCGAAACACCGTGCCCAAACGTGAACCATCAATATCCGTATCACCACCACCCACACCGACAAAATCACGATAAGAACTGACTTGAAGATCAAGCATGTTCGGCATATCAATCACCGAATCAATGCTCCCAAAATTTTTGCGAATTCGCTTCACTGCAACTTGCTTGCCCATACAGACCTCGAATGAAATTAAACTTGAACAGATTCAAACCACCATCATGTTTTTGAGAATAAACTCATCTCATATATACTCTCAAAAACAGATGACCATCAAAGCTTATTAAAAAGCTCAAGATGCTTAGACGCGAAAAGGCCAACCCCCAGTATTGCTACTGGGAATCAGCCTCATCAAGCACTAAGAAAAAATGCGCAATAGCGCGATTTACTTCAACTCGACAGATGCGCCTGCTGCTTCCAACTTAGCTTTCACTTCTTCAGCTTCGTCTTTAGAAATACCTTCTTTCACAGGTGCTGGAGCACCGTCAACCACTGCTTTCGCTTCTTTCAAGCCAAGACCAGTTACTTCACGAACAGCCTTGATTGCTTGAATTTTCTTGTCGCCAGCGGCTGTCAAGATGACTGAAAATTCAGTTTGCTCTTCAACAGCAGCTTCGCCAGCACCAGCAACAGCAGCAACAGCAACAGGTGCTGCTGCTGATACGCCAAATTTATCTTCCAAAGCAGTGACCAATTCAGACAATTCCAACACTGTCATGGTTTCAATTGCTTCGATCAATTCTTCTTTAGAAATAGCCATTTTAAATGAACTCCTCTTGCGGTTATTAAACCTATCGTTTTGTATTTATGCTGCGTCTTTCTGATCGCGAACTGCTGCCAGAACACGCACAAATGAACCTGGAATTTCGTTCAAAGTACGAACAAAACCGCTGATTGGCGATTGCATGCTGCCCAACATCTTGGCCAACAATACGTCGCGAGACGGTAAGTTTGCGAGTGCTTTGATTCCTGCTGCATCAATGGCTTTACCATCAAGAACACCACCTCTGATTTCCAGAGCATCATGATCTTTAGCAAAGTCAGCGATTGCTTTGGCCATACCCACTGGGTCTGTACCATAAGCAATTGCAACAGGTCCAGTGAATAACGCTTCAGCGACCTTAAAGCCTGTACCTTCTGCTGCTCGACGCGCCAGTGTATTCTTCACAACTTGCAAAGACACACCCGACTGATGAAGGTTTGCACGAAGCTCACCCATTTCAGTCACTGTCAAGCCACGGTATTGTGCAACAACACCCGCAGTAGATTCAGACCAGGCAGCGTGAAGCTCTTCAACAATACTTTGTTTTTCTTGTTTATTCACTTCTACCCCCTTACAAATTCGACCCGCGCAAGAGAACTTGCACTCCATCTATGCAGGATAGTTTCCTAATTAAGCCGTTAAACTTTTCAGTTGTCAGCTCCGACAGTCATGGACGGATCGTTTTTTTTAACAACAGCCACTTCGAAAGTAGATGTCATCAAACTAGAATGAGGATGCCATAATACAGCACCCTCGAAATTATTTTAAAGCGTTGATGCATCCACTCGAACGCCTGCGCCCATAGTTGATGAAAGTACAACACTTTGCATGTAGCGACCTTTCGAAGATGCTGGTTTCATACGATTCAATTCAGAAAATAAATATTCGATATTTTCAAGCAATTGAGCATCATCAAATGAACGGCGACCGATAGGCGCATGAATCACACCTGCTTTGTCCACACGCACTTCAATCTGACCCGCTTTGATGGCACCCACAGCTTTGGTCACATCCATGGTTACTGTACCCAATTTAGGGTTTGGCATCAAACCACGTGGGCCCAACACACGCCCCAAACGACCGACAAGACCCATCATATCTGGGGTTGCAACCACACGGTCAAAATCCAAAAATCCACCTTGAATCTTTTCAAACAAATCGTCTGATCCAACAATATCCGCACCAGCAGCGGTCGCTTCTTCAGCTTTTGCAGCACGAGCAAACACGGCAACACGTACAGTTTTACCTGTACCGTTTGGTAATGAAATACTACCACGAACCATTTGGTCTGCGTGACGTGGGTCAACACCCAATTTCACGGCCACATCGACGGACTCGTCAAATTTTGCTTTGGGTTGCCCTGTAATCGCTGCTACTGCTGCCGTTAAATCCAATGAACCTGTTGGCACAACATCGCGAGATGCTTGCATACGTTTAGAAATTTTCGCCATGATTGTCTCCCTTAGCCTTCGACAACCAAACCCATAGAACGGGCTGTGCCAGCAATAATTTTTTCACCTGCATCAAGATCATAACAGTTCAAATCAACCATTTTCGCTTCTGCGATTTCACGCAATTGTGCAGATGTCACCGTACCAACCTTATCTTTGTTGGGTACAGCCGAACCTTTTTGAATCTTCGCTGCTTTCTTCAATAAAACAGATGCGGGCGGTGTTTTAATCGCAAATTCAAAGGTTTTATCTGCAAATACTGTAATCACAACAGGTAAAGGCATGCCCTTTTCCATATCCTGTGTGCGCGCATTAAACGCTTTACAAAATTCCATAATATTCAAACCAGCTTGACCCAATGCTGGGCCGACTGGTGGGGCAGGGTTTGCTGCACCAGCTGCCACTTGCAACTTCACAAACTTTTCAATCTTCTTAGCCATTTAGCTTCTCCATCCGGCTTCAAGCATCCTGCTTTTCACCTTTAATCGCAGTCAAACTGCTACCACTTTAAGTGGTCAAACCTCACTCCTGCAAGGTTACTTCAAACAACAAACCTATCCTTTTTCAACTTGGACATAATCCAACTCGACAGGCGTTGGCCGACCAAAAATAGAAACACTCACCTTAAGCTTCGCGTTGGCTTCATCTGCTTCTTCAACCACACCATTAAACGATGCAAAGGGACCGTCAATCACACGCACAGCCTCACCCACTTCAAAAAGAACCTTCGGCTTCGGACGCTCCACACCTTCTTCAATTTGTTTGCGTAATTGATCCACTTGTGATTGAGGTACAGGGCGAGGCTTGTTGCCAGACCCCAAAAATCCACTCACTTGACGGGTATCCTTCACCACATGCCAAGTTTCATCGGTCAATTCCATCTCAACCATAATATAACCAGGGAAAAATTTCCGCTGTGATGTTACTTTTTGACCATTGCGAAGCTCAACCACCTCTTCACGTGGCACCAAAATTTCACCAATTTTATCAGCAAGACCCGCACGCTCAGCGTTTTCTGCAAGCATCAATTGAACTTTATCTTCAAATCCAGAATAAACTTGAACCACATACCAACGTTTTGACATCTAGATCACCAACTTCACTAACGCACTAAAACCAGAATCTACAATCCACAAGAATAAGGATAAAAACAAAACCATCACAACAACCATCAAGGTCGCTTGCATGGTCTCTTTTCTTTCAGGCCAAACAACCTTTCGTGCCTCAGCACGAACTTCACCAAAAAACTTCGATACTCCGGCAACACCCATTGTCCAACCTCTTGTTTCTCAACCCTAAATGCGCTTATTCCGATTATACTAGGGGTTATTTAATATTTTTGCATATCTCATTCTAAACAAACTGGCAGGCGAGGAGGGACTCGAACCCACAGCACCCGGTTTTGGAGACCGGTACTCTACCAATTGAGCTACTCGCCTATCTCAAAAACAGGTTAAACTTTACCTTCTTTATGTAAGGTATGTTTACGGCATGAGTTGCAATATTTCTTCAATGAAAGCTTTTCACTCATGGTACGTTTGTTTTTATCGGTTGTGTAGTTACGACGTTTGCAATCTTCACAAACCAACGACAATAGATCACGCATGCTTATACTCCAGCGACAACAAAGCGGCAGCAGTAAACTGCCGCCGCCCATGTCGGTTACTTTTAACTTACTCGCTAATTTCGGTCACGACGCCAGCGCCGACCGTACGACCACCTTCACGAATGGCGAAACGTAATTCTTTATCCATTGCGATCGGAGTAATCAATTCAACATCCATAGAGATGTTATCACCAGGCATCACCATTTCAGTGCCTTCTGGTAAAGTTACAGATCCTGTTACATCCGTGGTGCGGAAATAAAACTGAGGACGATAACCGTTGAAGAACGGGGTATGACGACCGCCTTCTTCTTTGGTCAAGATGTAAGCTTCTGCTTTAAACTTGGTGTGCGGGTGAATCGAGCCAGGCTTTGCCAATACTTGACCACGCTCAACATCTTCGCGCTTCAAACCACGAATCAATGCGCCAATGTTATCGCCAGCTTCGCCACGATCCAACAACTTACGGAACATTTCAACGCCTGTACATGTTGTGGTTTGCGTATCGCGAATACCCACGATTTCAACATCATCACCGACATTAAGGATGCCTGCTTCAACACGACCTGTGACCACAGTACCGCGACCAGAAATCGAGAACACATCTTCAATCGGCATCAAGCCCATGCCACCACGTGGTTCAGATATTCGGCGCGGATTGTTTTCAACCCGTGCGCCCCACCGTCCCAACAGCATTGGTTTATCTGTTGTAAC
>NVWS02000063.1 GCA_002746295.2 Zetaproteobacteria bacterium | reverse complement strand
TTACGAGAATCCTTAATCACCTTGGTAGAAGCTGAAAAAGATAAAACCGCCGAGCAAATGGATGAACGTAAAGCTGAATTTATGCGTTTAAAAATCGAAGGCATGCGTGATTGTGCCGAACTGATTGCTGTCGTGCTTGCACCCGATGATGGCACGGTGTTTGGGCGACGCACCATGCCTGAAGAAATGGCGTTATGTTCGGTGTCTTGTGCGATTGAAAATATGTGGTTGGCGGCACGTTCTGAAAACCTCGGCATGGGGTGGGTTTCTTTTTTCGAGCCTAAGGATGTGGCGACTTTATTAGAGTGTCCCGAAGGTGCGAAACCGATTGCCTTGCTTTGTTTAGGCCCAGTCAAAGCATTTTATGATAAACCGATGCTTGAAAGTGAAGGTTGGCGAAAGCGTGAGGCAATGAGTGTGGTGTTGGGTGATAATCATTATCCGATGGCTCAATCGACATGACTTCTGAAGCCGATACCCGTGCCAATTTTATCGACCCTGCTCTTGTTTCAGCAGGCTGGATGAGCCATCAAATTATTCGAGAGTATTATTTTACCGATGGGCGTAAATTAGCTGGAAATCAACGCGCTAGCCGCTGCTTTGTGGATTACCTTCTGCACAAAGACAATCAACACCTCGCCATCATTGAAGCCAAGAAACAGTCAGCACATCCGACACAAGGGCTTCAGCAAGCGATGGATTATGCCCAGAAGCTCAACATTCGTTTTATCTATTCAACCAATGGCGAGAAGATTTATGAGTTCGACCTTGAATCTGGCAAGGGTAAATATATTGATTCTTATCCCACACCTGATGAACTGTTAGCTCGATATGCGGATAAAACCAGTGATTTAGGTCGTGAACTGCGAAATATCCCGTTTCATCTTGAGTCAGGTATGCAGCCGCGTTATTATCAAGAGCTTGCTGTTCATGCTGCAACCGGTGCGATTGGCAATGGCACAGAACGCATCTTGCTCACATTGGCAACTGGTACTGGTAAAACCTTTATCGCATTTCAGATTGTTCATAAGTTATTTCAATCGCGCTGGAATCGTCATGAGGTTGGAAAGCGCAGGCCGCGCATTCTGTTTTTGGCGGATCGCAATATGCTTGCTGATCAAGCCATCAATACCTTTAACCCTTATGAAAATGACCTTGTTAAAATCAATGGCGAAGAGATACGCAGCCGCAATGGGGTTGTGCCAACCAATGCACATATCTTTTTTGCTATTTATCAGGCGATTGCCGAACGTGAAAATATCGGTGGCTACTATACGAAATACCCTGCGGATTTCTTTGATCTAATTCTGATTGACGAGTGCCATCGTGGCGCTGCCAACAATGAAGGTTCATGGCGAGCTATTCTTGATTATTTTTCGTCAGCCATTCATCTTGGTTTGACGGCTACGCCAAAACGTTCGGATAATGTTGATACGTATCATTATTTTGGCAAAGCTGTGTATGAATATTCGTTAAAAGATGGCATCAACGATGGCTTCCTTACACCTTATCGGGTGAAACGCATTCGTACCAATTTGGATGAACTGGTGCTTACCGCTGATGATCAAATTATTAAGGGTGAAGCAACGCAAGATGTGTATGAAACGGATGATTTTGATAAAAACATTGTCACTGATGATCGCACGGAACTGGTTGCCAAAGCGATTTTGAACAACATCAACCCACTGGAAAAAACGATTGTGTTCTGCACCAATCAAAACCACGCGTTAACCATGCGCGATATGATTAACACGCATAAAACGGTCAGTGACCCCTGTTATTGTGTGCGTGTGACCAGTGATGAGGGCAAAGCAGGACGCGATTTATTGGAACGCTTTCAAGATAATGATCGAGATATTCCCACGATTCTTACCTCATCGCAAATGCTAACCACAGGCGTGGATGCTCGGAATGTACGCAATATTGTATTGGATCGCTCCATTGCTTCGATGGTGGAGTTTAAACAAATCATTGGACGTGGAACGCGCGTGTTTGATGGTAAAGATTATTTTACCATTGTTGATTTCCGTGGTGCAAGCAATCGTTTTTATGATGAGGATTGGGATGGTGATCCGATTGACTCACCGCTTGATGGTCATGAACCGAAGCCTTATGGCGGTAATGGCAAAGGTGAGCCAACAGCTACCACAGGTGGTGAAAATGAGCCCAAAGAAAAATTAACGGTGAAGCTTAGTGCAAGCCGTGAAATCAAAGTCATTGATGTGGATATTCGCTATATTGATGAAACGGGTCGCCCACTGACAGCAGAGCAGTTTATTGAAAAGTTAATGACCAAATTACCCAGCTTATTTACTTCGCCTAAACAGTTGCGTGAAACATGGTCTGACCCCGATCAACGGGAGCAACTGATCCAAAAACTCGCGCAAACAGGCTTTGATGCCGAGCAACTTGCCACTTTGCGACGCATGTTTGCTGCAGAAGCCTGTGACCTTTTTGATTTACTGGCATTTATTGCCTTTGAGCAACCGATGGAAACCAGACGAAAACGGGCTGAAGCCACCCGACAAAATAAAGCATTCTTTGAACAGTTTGAGAAACAGGCAGCCCGTGATTTCTTGAATTTCGTATTGGGTCGCTATGAAGAAACGGGGATTACAGAACTTGCTCGAAATCGTATGCCTGCCTTGATTGAACTTTCAGGCTTGGGTACAACCCGTGATGCATCTCGTGCTTTTGGTGGTAGCCCTGTAAAAGTGTTAACCGCCTTCAAGCAACTTCAGCATGAGTTGTATCATTGCGCGTAATGTAAGAATGGAGAAATTGTAAACTTATGTCATTACAACAAAAAATTGATCGAATTACCGATATTCTGCGCCGGGATGATGGTATCTCCGGTGCCATGCATTATACCGAGCAGACTTCATGGATTCTGTTTCTCAAATTCCTCGATGACTACGAAGCGGAAAAGGCTGATGATGCGATTCTTTCCGGTATCGATTATGCGCCCGTGCTGGATGAAGAACATCGCTGGACGAACTGGGCTTGCCCCAAAACGGCAGAGGGAAAACTGGATATTCAAAAAGCACGCACAGGCGATGATCTGTGCGATTATGTCAATGATAAACTCTTCCCCTATCTGAAATCGTTTCGCACCAGCGCCCAGAACGATCCGCAATCCTTCGCTTATAAAATTGGCGCGACTTTTGAATATCTGGATAACAAAATTGCTTCCGGCCACACCTTGCGCGAAGTGGTGGATATTATTGATAGCCTCAACTTTCAGTCTGAAACCGAGCTGTTTGAACTCTCACAAGTCTATGAGGGATTATTGCAGAATATGGGCGATGCGGGTGGTTATGCCGGTGAGTTCTACACCCCGCGCGCGTTGGTTCGTAGCATCGTTAAGGTCATCAATCCGCAAGCAGGGCAGAGGGTTTACGATGCCGCCGCCGGTTCCTGCGGTTTTTTGATTGATGCCTTTGAACACCTGAAAGAAAACCGTCAAAGTCTAACCACGGAACAGTGGGAGTTTATCCAGAAAGATACTTTTTTCGGATTTGAGAAAACATCACTCGCCTATGTAATGGGCATGATGAACATGATCCTGCACGGCATCGAATCGCCCAACCTCTACCGCCAGAACACACTGACACAGAACATCCGCGATATTCAGGAAAAAGATCGGTATGATATCATCCTTGCCAATCCCCCCTTCGGCGGCAAAGAGAAATCCCAAATCCAGCAGAATTTCCCCATCCAGAGCAACGCCACGGAACTGCTGTTTCTGCAACACTTCATGAAAACCCTCAAAACAGGTGGCAAGGCGGCCATCGTGGTGCCGGAAGGCGTACTGTTTCAGACCAACAACGCGTTTAGGCAGGTGAAAGAAGAATTACTGGAGCATTTCAACCTGCACACCATCCTCAGCCTGCCTGCCGGTGTATTCCTCCCCTATTCAGGTGTAAAGACCAATGTGCTGTTTTTCGAACGCAGCGGTGGCACAACGGAAACATGGTTCTATGAATGTGAACCCGAAAAGAAACTCACCAAAAACAAACCGCTGACCGATGCCCATTTGGCCGAGTTTGTGGTGCTCTACAGCCAACGCACCACCACCGATCATTCATGGGTCGTGCCAGTGGACGATCTGAAAAAAGAGTACGACCTATCGGCCAAGAACCCCGCCAAACAGAAGGATGTGGAACACCTGCCACCACGCAAGATTCTGGAATTGATTCAGGAGAAAGAAGCGGCTGTGAGCAATCTTCTTACTGAAATTGATGAACTACTGGCGGAGAAATAGGAGATGGCGCAGGAATTGTATGAATTGCCAGAGGGGTGGAAGTGGACTGCTTGGACTGACGCTCTTGAGATAATTGGCGGTAAAAATCAAAAAGATGTTGTAACTGATGATGGACAGTACGCAATTTATGGAAGCGGTGGAGAGATGGGACGAGCAACAAAATTCCTTTGCCCTGCTTATACTACTATTATTGGTCGAAAAGGAACGATAAACAAACCACAATACATTGAGCAACCCTTTTGGAATGTGGATACAGCATTTGGCTTAGCTCCTAATGAACAGCTTGATACGAAACTGTTTTTTTATTTTTGCTGCTCATTCAATTTTTTAACCCTAAATAGAAGTACGACTCTTCCGAGTCTAACAAAACGAGACCTGTATACTCTAAAAATCCCCCTCCCACCCCTCAACGAACAAAAGCGTATCGTCGCCAAGATCGACGCGCTCTTCACCCGCATTGATACCGCCATCACCCACCTCCAGCAAACCCTCGAACTCTCCAAAGCCCTGTTTGCTAGTGCATTGGATGAGGCGTTTCAAAAGTCGGCTTCGACAAGGGGGGTGCTGACTGATGTGGTTAATTTTATTGGAGGGTCACAGCCACCAAAGGCACAGTTCTCTGACACTGAGCACGATGGCTATGTTCGTTTAATTCAAATCAGGGATTACAAAAGCGATGCTTATAAAGTTTATGTGAAAAAGGAATCCACGAAAAAATTCTGTTCAGCAGATGATGTAATGATTGGTCGTTATGGGCCTCCTGTATTTCAAATACTTAGGGGGCTTGATGGCGCATATAATGTTGCATTGATGAAAGCTGTACCAGATGAAGTGCGTTTGAGTAAAGTGTATCTGTTTTGGTTTCTTCGCAGTCCTTCAATTCAACATTATATTGTGAGTATTTCGCAAAGAGCTGCTGGGCAGTCGGGCGTTAATAAAAAAGCGTTGGAGAAATATAAAATTCCACTTCCAACCCTTGATGAGCAACAAGGCATAGTTTCTCATCTTGAATCCCTATCCGAGCGTATTGGCATACTTGAAATTTCAACCAGAGAAAAAATCAATGACCTCACCGCCCTCAAAGCATCGTTACTTGATGCCGCTTTCAAAGGAGAATTATAATGATATGGACTCAACAATCTTATGCTCTTGCTGTTTATGAAAATGAAACTCACTATTCGATACCATGAATATATTAAAGAACATTCATATCAAGTCATTCAAATCTATCCTTGATCAAAAAATTGAGCTTGGAAAGATCAATGTGTTTATTGGTAACAATGGTGCAGGAAAAAGTAATGTCCTGGAAGCGATTGGGATGTTGTCGGCTGCAATTTCCGGGCAGGTTAATTATCAAAAACTATCCGAGCGAGGTATGCGTTTATCTACGCCAGAAGTGTTTCGGAGCGCTCTAAAAAACCAGAAGAGAAAAGCATCGTTGTTTATCGAAGGAACGTTTGATGACTTTCAATACCATGCATATATCAATGCCGAGAAAGATTGGACATTTCACTCTGAAAAGTTCACGCGTGGAAGTAATCTAGAGACTCGTATCGCGGGAAGAAGCAATAGTATGGCAGCCATTCAGGGTGCAGATTCATTTTCAAAGAAAGATTTAGATTCTTCAATTAGTATCGGAAGGGTCACGGAAGTCTTGGGGTATTTTTTAGAATCTGAAACCAAGGCTATGAAAGCATTATCCAATTACGCGATTTATGCCCCCTCTACTCCGATATTACGCGGCGTTGTAACAGATGAAAGTCATAAGAGTCCTCTTGGTCTATATGGCGGATCTTTAGCTACAGCACTTTCAGATGTTATTGCGACGCGATCACTGGATGATCTTAACAGATTTTTCAGCTTGTTTGACTGGTTTGAGCAAGTTAGGATAAGCAAGCCCGATGGTATGTTGCAATCAAATCATGTGCATACAAGTGCATCCGTAGTCTCTTTCAAAGACAAGTTTATGCAGCGAAATTTCAAGGATCTTTACGCCTATGATGTTAGTGAAGGCGCACTGTATGTGCTTTTTGTATTGCTGCTCTTAACCCATGAAGATTCACCACCTATTTTTGCATTGGATAATGTGGATAGTGCTTTGAACCCTGGTTTGGTGACGGCAATGGTGAGCCATATATCCGAAATCTTAAAAAACAATCCTGAAAAACAGATATTTATGACAACCCATAACCCTACAACTCTGGATGCTATAGACCTGTTTAACCCTGACCACCGTCTTTTTGTTACCAAGCGTGATGATAATGGGGCGACCATATTTGAACGGATATCACCGCCAAAAGGTATGACAAAAGAAGGTTGGCAGGAAAAATATGGCTATATGAAGCTTTCTGAAATATGGCTATCGGGAGCCATTGAGGGATTGACTCCACCAAGAGGCTTTTAAAATGACAATTCGATGTTTAGTCGTTTGTGAAGGCTCTAGTGATTTCTCCATGATTGAAGGTGTGATGAAACATGTCGCTTCAGCTCACGGAAAAAATATTGAAGCGATACTGCTTGAACCTCAATATGATGCTACTACAGGTAAACATGATAAATTTGGTTACACTCAAATTCGGGCATGGTGTAAAAAAGCGTCTTATTTGCAACAAACACAGGGGCGTGACTGGATTGGTCAACAACTGGCTCTATCAAACGCTGATCTTCTATTGATACATATGGATACTGATATAGCTCAAAACTTGGAACTGAATAACTCTTTGTTCAGTGGTGATTTTAAAAGTCGGAAATCGTGGTGTAATGAATCACTGAACGCTTGGCTGGGCTTGGCAAAAGGGGGCGATTGTTATTATGTATTGCCGACTTGGCAAATCGAATCATGGATACTGGCAACGTATGATGAAGTAAATAGTCCAAAGGTATTTCCTTCTGCTGTCGCTGATTATGAATCTATTCAGGACGTGGAAACGCGCTTATTATCTTTAGGCTATAAGGAGGATTTACAAAAAAATGGGCGGATCTACAAAGAAAGAAGCTTATACTCAAAGGATCCAAACTACCTTCAACGGCTACAAAACAACTTCTCAATAGCGGCAGAGCGTTGTGATGAATTGCATGATTTTCAAGTATTACTTACAAAAGTAATAAATAAAGACAGTCATTTATGCGAAAATGACATCTAACCTCCTTGCTGAATGCCGCTTTCAAAGGAAAGTTATAATGATATGGATTTATCAATGAAAGCCTTAATGATTCAAGGCACGGCATCGGGTGTCGGTAAATCGGTGTTGGTGGCTGGCTTATGCCGCTTATTGGCGCGAAATGGTGTGAAAGTCGCGCCTTTTAAGCCCCAAAACATGAGCAACAATGCCGCCGTCACGGTCGATGGTGGTGAAATCGGACGCGCCCAAGCCCTGCAAGCCCTAGCTTGTGGCATCAAAGCCACCGTGGATATGAATCCCGTGTTAATCAAGCCCGAAGCCGACCATCAGGCACAATTGATTGTACGCGGCAAGGCTGTGGGACGCTTACAAGCCAAGCGTTTCCGCCAAGATCGGATTGTATTGCTGGACACCGTGTTGGCATCCTTTGAAACATTAAAAAACAGCTATGATGTGGTCATCATCGAAGGTGCAGGAAGCCCTGCTGAACCGAATTTACGCGAGGGTGACATTGCCAATATGGGCTTTGCCGAGGTGGCGGATGTGCCTGTATGGTTGGTCGGAGACATCAACCGTGGTGGTGTGTTTGCATCGTTGAAAGGCAGCTTGGATATACTCTCTGAATCGGAACGCCAGCGTGTACAAGCCCTGTTAATCAATGGTTTTCGTGGCTCAAGAAACCTCTTGGATGATGCTTTGACATGGCTCAAAAAAGAAACAGGCAAGCCGTTGGCGGGCGTGATACCTTGGTTGAGCTTGGACTTGCCCGAAGAAGACGCGCCTTTTCGCCATATATCCGCGCCACTAAGCCAGTGCGATGAAGCTTTATTTCACATTGCTGTCATTGCTTATCCGCGCATGTCCAACCATGATGATATTGACCCATTGGCAGCAGAGAAGGGAGTGAGTGTTCGTTTTGTGCGTTCGGCTGATGCGCTTCAAGGCAGTGATTGGGTGATTCTTCCTGGCTCTAAACATGTGGCTTCTGATTTACAATGGTTCAAGGCTCAAGGTTTCGTTGAAGCATTACAAAAACATTTACGTTATGGCGGTAAAGTGCTGGGTATTTGTGGTGGCATGCAAATGTTGGGGCAGTCCATTGAGGATGAAGGGGTTGAAGGTGAATCCATGCAAGGTCTTGGTCTTTTACCCTTATCCACACAGATGCAGCCTGAAAAAACCTTGAACCAAGTGGATTGCATCGCCCGTTACCCCCAAGCAACACGGGTGACAGGTTATGAAATTCATCATGGTACATCGGATGGCGATGATGGCTTATTTCCCTTTGCAGCATGTTCACAAGATCAACAAGTCTGGGGTAGTTATGTGCATGGTTTATTTGAACAAGGTGAGTTTCGACAGATATGGCTGAACAAAATGGGCTATGCGAACAGTGATGGTATCCATCAACAAGAGCGAACCTTAACATCACTGAATGTGTTGGCGGATGCTTTGGAAGAACATATTCAACCCCATTTATTACAACCTTTGTGGGGAAAACGCCGATGAACTCACCTATTGAACACATCATTCAGCAAGCCACTGGCGCAAGCGCAAGCGTGCGAGGGGCTGTGATTCAATCTCTGTGGAGTGGTTATGGTGAGATTGTTCGCTATGCCTTAACAGGCACAGATATATCCAGTGTGATTGTGAAGCATGTGAAATTCCCCAATCACTTTTCACATCCGCGTGGCTGGAACAATGATTTTTCACACCAGCGTAAGGTTAAATCTTATGAAGTGGAGCAGGCTTGGTATGCGACATGGGCGAAGACTTGCACCAAAGATTGCCGTGTTCCCAAAGCCTATGCGACAAAAACCATCGGTGATGAACATATCATGGTCTTGGAAGATTTGGATACAGTGGGTTTCCCTATACGCAAAGAACAGCTTGATTTCAGTGATATACATGCTTGTTTAACATGGTTGGCTCATTTTCATGCGCAATTCATGGGCACTAAAGCCCAAGATTTATGGAAAGTGGGGAGTTATTGGCATTTAGGTACACGCCCTGATGAACTCGCAGCCATGCAAGATGATAATTTACGCAAAGCTGCGCCATGGATTGATCGCCTATTAAAGCATGCAAGCTATCAAACCTTGATTCATGGTGATGCCAAGCTCGCCAACTTTTGTTTTTCTAAGCCAGCAGGCAAGGTCGCAGCGGTGGATTTTCAATATATTGGACATGGTTGTGGCATGAAAGATGTCGCTTATTTTTTAGGTAGTTGTTTGGATGATAATGAACAAGAAGAACATCAAAATACACTCTTGCGTGTCTATTTTAAACAACTCAAGCAAGCACTTTCCATATCTCAGCCAAGCATGGATGGCGAAGCTGTCGAAAAGGAATGGCGCATGTTGATGCCGTATGCCCAAGCTGATTTTTATCGGTTTTTAGTGGGTTGGATGCCAAACCATTGGAAAATCAACCGTTACAATCAACATATCACCCAGAAGGTGCTCAAGACTTTGCCATGCTCAGTGCTTGAATAACCATCTATAGTCATTCAAGTATAGAATCATCATTTCTATCATCCAATCGTCACTCTCAAGTGTTTGTGTCGAGGATCTACCATTAGATTCCCGATAAAAGATTTCGGGAATGACGTGGTGATTTAATACTTGAATCATCATATCACTCAGAAGGTGTTAAGACAGTTGCAGCAGTCCGATTCATGACGACGAACTTCAAATCATACAAGCCATTCATTCAACTCCCGTCTGGCAACTCCACCACGATGACGGAAACCTTCGCACCAAATACTGGGTTGGAATTGGCAATTTCAACGATTAAATCATCGTTACCCATCATATTTTTAAACACAGCATGAAATTCATGGTCACCGATGGCATAACTGCGTGTTTTTTGTAAATGCGTTTCTTTTTCACCTTCAACACGCCGTACATCAAAGGTTAAAGGTCCAATAGAATCGGAAACTAAGGTCACTTGATAATGCCCCGAACGGTCGGGCATATCAAAAAATTCACGTAAATTTTGATAAGGAGCCACATTGACATCACGGTAATATAGGTAGTCCTGCTTTTCGTCTGCATGGCTGCTGAACGACAAGAAAAGAGCCAAAACCACGAAAAGTAATTTCATGATTCTTCGGGAATTTCAATGTCATATTTATCACATAAATAACGCATTTTATCTTTGGCACGATCACCAAATCCCAACCAACGCCCTGCTTGTGTTTTGATGTTGTGGTGACGTTGGAGGGCAGTGAGCAGCAAGCGTCGTTCAAAATTTGCGACTTCTTTTTCCGAGCGAATACCTTCCTTGGGTAAACTGAGGAGCCAAGTTTCAAAAGGATCTTCAGAAGCTTGCAAAAGATGAGGGTTTAATAAGCTGGGCAATTGTTCAATGCGGTTCGAGGTACACAACACTACGGCACGTTCTATCACATTCTCCAATTCACGGACATTACCTGGCCAAGGATATTCATACATATCTTGTAAAACTTTTTCACTGATATCGATGATGTTTTTGCCACACAAAGCCGATTTTTGCAGTAAAATATAGTCCACAAGGATGGGTAAATCATCCATATGTTCCGACAGCGCAGGCACATTGATTTCAACCACATGAATACGATAATAAAGATCATCACGAAATTTTGATTTTTTAATCAAATCTTCTAATTCCATCTTGCTGGAACAAATCAAACGCACATCAGATCGAATCATAGAGCCGCCACCCAAGCGTGAAAACTCACCATGCTCCAACACACGCAACAGTTTGGCTTGAACCGACAAAGGCATGTCTGCGACTTCATCCAAAAATAAAGTGCCGCCATTGGCGCGTTCAAACCAACCCAGTTTCCGTTCGCCAGCACCTGAAAAAGCACCTTTTTCATGGCCAAACAATTCAGATTCAAGGTGCTCCACGCTCATGGCTGCGCAATTGATGGCAATAAAGGGGTGTTCGGCGCGTTGACTTTGTTCATGCAAACAACGGGCAACCAATTCTTTACCCACACCCGTTTCACCACGAATCAATACACTTGAAGGTGTGGGTGCGACTTGAGTAATCAGTTTACATAGGCTTTGAATGGCAGCGCTTTTACCCAAAATTTGATGTCCCATACGGGTGTCCAAAGCATGACGAAGCTGCTCTTCACGCAAGGCTTGTTGACGGTTTTGCATGGCTTGATCAATGGTGTTTTTGACATCATCGGGGTTAAAGGGTTTACCAAAAAAGCCCAAAGCACCATCGGCTTGAGCGCGCAAAGCCAACTCATGTTGATCATGTCCTGTAATCACTACCACAGGCGTATCAGGATTTTCTTCTTTGATTTGGCAAAGGTAAGCCAAGCCAATTTCAGGGTTGTCAGGTTCAGGAGGTAATGCCAAATCAAGGACAACAAGATCGACCCGATGCTTGGCAAGACATTGCTCTGCGGCACTCGGATCACCTGCTTCCAAGACTTGGTAGTCATTTTTTAGAAGTAATTTAAGGTTTAAACGGTTGATGTCATTATCGTCAATGACCAAAATACTTTGCTGGATACTCATGATGCACTGTCCTCACATGCTTGATACTCAAAACAGGGTAATACCACCCAAAAAGTGGAGCCCTTGCCAATGCCTTCACTGCTGGCAAAAAGCTGACCTTCATGGGCTTCGATGATACGTTGGCTTAAATATAAACCAATCCCCAAGCCATCTTCTTTGCTGGTTGAAAACAAACGAAACAAACGGTTTTTGATGAAATCATCGCTCATGCCGTTGCCGTGATCACGAATGGCAATGATGATATTGGATGCATCTTGTTTGGCACTGATATGCAAAGTACCCTGCTTGTTCATCGCTTCGACAGCGTTATCAAAAAGATTTTCAATCACACCTTGTAATAAAACTGAATCTACGGCAACGGCAGGTAAAGGGGGTAAATCAGCGTCAATATGGATGGATTCAGGCCATAACCGTTCATCTTGCTGTTGTTGTAACAGATAGCTGATATCACAGGCTTTAAGTTTGGGGTGAATCGGAGCATTGGGGTCTGCCATACGCAGCATGACTGTTTCCATACGTCCCACCACCTTGCGAATTGAACCCACCAAGACTTTGAGTTCATCTTCTTCCAATTTTCCTGATTCCAGATGATGGGCTAGAAATGCCAAATCATGCAAACGGTTTTTAATATCATGGGAATGCAATTGTCCTGTGACGCGACTGATCGAGTCCAAACGCACCTGTTGGGATTGTTGATGTGAAAGCCTTGCATGTTCCAAACTCATTGCTGCAAAACTTGCCAAGTCTTTCAAACTTTTTCGCTCATCCTGATCGGTTGGCCAACCATCGGTACGCAGACCCAAATGTAACCATGCCATGCCTTGTTGCCATTCAATCGGAAGAACAAGCTCATAGGCATCGCAAGTTTGCCCTTGCATGGGAGGGATGGGAGCATGTTTGGGATAGCTGAATAAACGCCCTGCCCCATCGCTGTTGCGCTCATCAAGGGTGATTTGGGAGCGGTGGCAAAGGTTGGCAATACGTTCCAACAACGCCATTTCCACATGTTCTTGAGGTAAAGAGGCCAAATCACTGACGCCCAACTCTTGAATAGCATGTAAAGTATCCAACTGTTGGCGAAACAAGAGACGATCCATCAGATGTTGTAAAAATTGCACAACAGGTAGAAAAAACCAAGCCGCTGCAATGGCGGCAACCACCATTGCCCACATGGAAACCGAAATACCCGTCAGGCTATAAATGGCAGATTCTGCCAACATCAACACCACCAAAAACAACCAAAGTGCCACCACACTGGCTAAAAAATAGGCAAAAGAATGCGCCAACCGTCGTAAAGAAAAAATAATACGTCGATGAAAGGGTAATTTTTTTACAGAAAAAGACATGCCTTTAAAAACTATGCAAGGGTGAGTGCTTCCTCAGATGATTCAAAGGCTTGCATGACCGATGCAAGGCGTTGGATATCCTCATGATTGAGCGTAGTGAGCGGTAAACGCAAACCACCATCCATCCAGCCCAACAACTGACAAGCTGCTTTCACAGGTATCGGATTGCTTTGCATAAACATCGCATCACTAAGGTTCTGCAAGGAAAAATGCGCTGCTTTGGCAGTCTCAACATCACCCAGTTCAAGCGATGCTGTTAATTTCTTCATGGTTTTCGGCGCAACATTGGAAACCACGGAAATCACCCCTGAGCCACCCAGAAGTAAAAAAGGTAGTGTGGTGGCATCATCACCCGAGTAAAATTCAAAACCATCGGGACATCGCATGAAAGTGCGGGTTAAGTGCGCCAAATCGGCTGTGGCATCTTTGATGCCTACAATATGGGGGTGGCTTGCCAAACGTGCGGTTGTTTCAGGGGAAATATTGGAATGGGTGCGCCCTGGGACATTGTATAAAATTTGAGGCAAATGAACCGCATCCGCCACGGCTTTATAATGTTGATAAATGCCTTCTTGCATGGGTTTGTTATAATAAGGTGAAATCAATAAAGCGGCATCTGCACCCAGTTTTTTGGCGGCTTGGGTGAGTTCAATGGATTCTGCGGTATTGTTACTACCCGTGCCTGCAATCACAGGAATACGCCCATTCACATGTTGAACAGTCATATCAATCAAACGCTTATGCTCATCAAAGGTTAGGGTTGCGGCTTCACCTGTGGTTCCAGCAGGAATAAAACCATCGATACCTGCTTCCATTTGCCGATCCAAATGGGCGCAATAAGCATCTTCATCCACCACCCATTGTTTGTCGCTATTTTGCTTGAAAGGCGTAACCAACGCCGTCATGACACCATGAAACATATAAAATCCTTATGCGTGATTGAATTTAAAAAATAATATGCGTTCGATCAAAGATCAGCACTGTGATAGACGTTTTGCACATCATCACAGTCATTAAGAGCCGCTAACAGGGCTTCAAACATCTCAACATCATCGCCTGTTAATTCGGTTAAGTTTTGCGGTTCATAAGAAATGTCATCCATTTCAAAAACAATATCAGAAAAAGCTTCTGTTAACGCTGTTTTGACATGGTTAAATTCAGTATGCGGAGCAAATACTGTGATCATACCATCAAGAGATTCAATATCGCTGACATCGACATCTGCCATCATCAACGCCTCCAAAACGACATCTTCATCATCACCTTTAAAGGCAAACACCGCTTGATGGTCAAACATATGTGCCACAGCACCAGGACCTGCCAATTTGGAAGCGTTTTTATTGAAGCATTGACGGACATCTTTGAATGTACGGTTGTTGTTATCTGTCAAACAATCGACAATCATCATGCAGTTATTGGGTCCAAAACCTTCATAACGTGCGCTTGCAAAATCTTCGCCGCCACTACCTGCCGCTTTATCCAAGGCATTTTTAATCACATGCGCAGGTACTTGATCTTTTTTGGCTTTTTCAATCAAACGACGTAGCGATAAATTACCACTGGGATCAACCCCACCACTTTTTGCACACACATAAATTTCGCGACCATATTTGGAGTAAACTTTCGTTTTAGCTCCCGCTGTTTTCGCCATATCTACTTTTTTATTTTGGTACGCTCTTCCCATAGGAACACTCTCTTACACCGTGGAGATATTATGCCAACATATCGCACTGCTTATTTCTTTGTTGATGATAATGATGAATAACGCGCATCCTATCGCAAGATGAAAAACCTCGCACATGCTTTGTCAGGTGGGTTGTTAAATTTCGTAATCTACAACGGCACGATCAATACTGGCTGTTTGCACCAAAGGAATCACAGCCTGATGATCTGGGTGGATACGATAGGCTTCCAAAGCCTCTTTATTTTCCAATTCCGCCACCAATACCATATGAAAAGCGGCATCATTATCGCTAAAGTCGATACCCACTTCGATATTCAATAACCCTGGTATTTTACCCATCAAATCATGCAACTTATCTCGGATAATTTCGCTATCCGCTTTGTTTTTAAGCTTCCACATGACGATATGTTTCACCATAAGGCAACCTCCAAGGTGTTTTTTATGTGTGCGTAAAGTTACATGAAGTGACCTTGATACCAAGGTCATAGTTAAATACTCATAAATATATTGTTTTCAGCAGCATCTTTTTCAGCGCAAATATGATTGCTACTTGACAGTGTGAACATTGTTCATTTTACTTCGCCCTGCAACATGAACATTGTTCACTCACATATTTATCAAGGAGTAGACCATGAAAGAACAACGCAGTGAAACCGTTGAAAAACAACGGCAACGCATTCTCAATGTCGCCATTGGTTTGATTGAATCCGAGGGTTTGGAGGCAATATCAGCACGAAAAATTGCCGCGCAGATGTCATGTGCAGTGGGCTCTTTGTATCGGAACTTTGAAAACATCCATGCCATTCTTTTGGCTGTCAACCTTGAAACACTCAAGGCCTTGGAACGCCATGTGCAACATGCCATTCAAATCAACACAGGCGATGCCAAGGAAAATATTCGCGGTATGGGGCTGGCTTATATTGATTATGTGATGGCTCATTCACGTCTCTGGCAACTTGTCATGCATGATTTTTATGCAGATCACCACAGCAGTGCTGAGGCGTATTTATCGCAACATCAACGGATGTTTCATATGATTGAGATAGCATTTCTAAACCTCAACCCTTCCCAATCCAAACAAGCAGTATCTTTGGAAGCACGTACTTTATGGGCAAGTTTGGATGGGCTTTGCAATTTAGCCTGTCGTGGAAAAATTGAACGAGATGGCGAGGAAGGCGTGAAGGTTCTTGCAGATATTTTACTCCAGCGTTTCTTGGGAGACAAACAATGAAACATCTATGTATGCGAACCCTTCGCTGGCTATTAAAAAAATTATACCATGTTGAAGTCAATGGTTTGGAATATTTTCAACATCTCAATCCACGCACCCTGATTGTAGCCAATCATACATCGTTTCTTGATGCTGTTTTATTGTCTGTTTTTTTACCCAATGATGTAGGCTATGCCATCCATAGCCGTTATTATAACAAAGCTTGGATGAGCCTTGTCAAACCTTGGGTGCGCTTATTTGCAGTCGATCATAGCGATCCCATGGCCATGAAAAGCTTGATTCACTATGTGAAACAAGGGCATAAAGTGGTCATTTTCCCCGAAGGTCGTATCACAGCGACAGGTGCATTGATGAAAATTTATGCAGGACCAGGCATGGTGGCCGATAAAGCCGATGCCGATATTTTACCCATTCGCATTGATGGTGCGCAATACACCCCTTTTTCTCGTATGCGTGGTCAATTTCATGTGCGTTGGTTTCCACACATTAAATTAACCATTTTACCACCCCATCACTTTGATTTTCCCGAAGCCATGAAAGGGCGTGAACGTCGTATCAAAGCAGGTAAAAAACTCGCTCAAATCATGACCGACATGGTCTTTGAAACCACACCTTATAAGCGTCGCTTGTGGGATGCGCTTGTTGAAGCAAGGCAAGTGCATGGTCGTGATGCCGTGATATTGGAAGATATTGAGCGCAAGCCTTTAAGCTATCATCAACTTATATTGCGTAGCTTTTTATTGGGTGATGCTTTACAAAAAAGCACGCAAAAAGGTGAATATATTGGCATCCTTTTGCCCAATACCTCAGCTTGCATCCTCACCCTACTCGGCTTGCAATCACGCGGGCGAGTACCTGCCATGTTGAATTACACCATGGGGAAAAAAGCAGTCGTGGGTTCGCTGGCAACTGCCAATATTCAAACCATTGTCACTGCACGCCGCTTTATCAAACAAGCAGGTTTAGAAGCGTTGGTATCTGAGTTATCTCAACATGCCAAGCTCATTTATTTGGAAGATATAAAAGCATCGATTGGCTTCAAAGATAAAATATCAGCGGCGTTTGCCGCAAGGTTTCCGCGTTATGCGCTTAAACACCGTATGGAAATGGTTAAAAGTTCAGATTCTGCCTTGATTTTATTCACATCGGGATCAGAGGGTATGCCCAAAGGTGTACTCTTATCCCACGAAAACCTATTGGCCAATGTGGCTCAAATTAGTACCCGACTGGCCATGACCGAACGCGATGTATGTTTAAGTGCTTTGCCTGTTTTTCATTCATTTGGTATGACGGGTGGTGTGTTATTGCCTTTATTAACCGGCATGCGAATTTTCTTATATACCTCACCCTTGCACTACCGTGTCATTCCTGAAATCGCTTATGACATCAATGCCACGGTGCTTTTTGGCACCAATGTGTTTTTAGCCGCGTATGCCAAACATGCCGACCCTTATGATTTTTACAGCATGCGCTATGTGGTTGCAGGGGCTGAAAAATTACAAGATGAAACCCGTGATTTATGGATGGAAAAATTTGGCTTACGCATTCTTGAAGGTTATGGCGCAACTGAAACCAGTCCTGTTTTGGCGGTGAATACACCCATGCACTACAAAGCAGGCACAGTTGGCATGTTACTACCTGGGATTAAACATCGTTTAGAGCCAATTCAAGGCATTAAACAAGGCGGGCGATTGTGGGTCAAAGGGGCAAATATTATGATGGGTTATTTGCTGCATGATGCCCAAGGCAGCTTAGAAGCACCAGATGATGGTTGGTATGATACAGGTGATATTGTCCATATTGATGATGATGGATTTGTGCATATTCAAGGTCGGATGAAACGTTTTGCCAAGGTTGCAGGTGAAATGGTTTCTTTAACCGCTGTGGAGGAAATGGCCAAGCATTGTTGGACTGAGGGCATGCATGTGGCTTTGGCAATTTATGATGCTCGCAAAGGTGAGCAATTGGTCTTGATGTCCACATTGCCAGAGATGGATCGAAAAAACTTACTTCATTATGCACAAAGTCATGGCATGCCTGAACTACAAGTGCCTCGTCAATTCGTCAGTGTTGTCAATATTCCTTTGATGGGTAGTGGTAAAGTCGATTATATCGCAGCGCAAGCCTTGCTCACCACCATGCTTGCCAAACTATGAACACACATCAACCGACATTCACACCCGAATTAGGTAAACTGTTAATCGCACAATTTTTAACGGCGCTTGCCGATAATGCGATTCTATTTGTGGCTGTGGCGATGGTCTTACAAGGCGCATTGCAAGGTGATTGGTATGTATCGGCATTACAAGCTTGCTTTTTGGTGGCCTTTGTCGTTTTAGCACCTTGGGTGGGTGAAGCTGCCGATGCCTATTCCAAACCGACGATATTGATGGTTGCCAATATCATCAAAGCCCTTGGTGCGGGTATGATGGTATGCGGTGTTCATCCCTTGATTTCCTATGCCATAGTGGGCGTGGGCGCTGCCATGTATAGCCCTGCAAAATATGGTATATTACCCGAACTTTTAGATAACCATCAAGGGCTGATGAAAGCCAATGCTTGGGTCGAAGGTAGCACCATTATCGCTATTTTATTGGGTATGGTTTTGGG
>NVWS02000062.1 GCA_002746295.2 Zetaproteobacteria bacterium | reverse complement strand
TTATCAGCACAGCTTGAGGGCATTCGCCAACGCCTGTTGGATGCTCGAAGCACACGGATTCGGCCGTTTTTGGATGATAAAATCCTCACCGATTGGAATGGCTTGATGATTGCCGCCTTAGCCAAGGCTGGACGCGTGTTGCATGAATCCAAATATGTGAAAGCAGCAGAAAAAAGTGCTAACTTCTTATTGAAAACGATGCAGGATAAACACGGTTTATTGCACCGTTACCGTCATGGCGATGCAGCGATTATGGCAAACTTGGATGACTATTCTTTTTTGACATGGGGCTTGATTGAGTTGTACGAAGCAAATTTCGATGCGCATTATCTTCAATCAGCGATGACATTGAATCAAACCATGTTAGAGAAATTTCAAGGTAAGTCAGGTGGTTTATTTTTAACGGCGAACGATGCTGAACCTTTATTGGTTCGACCGATGGAAGCATGGGATGGTGCGTTGCCATCGGGTAATGCTGTGGCAGCACATAATTTGATTCGCTTGTCACGCATGAACAGCGATATGCGTTTGGAAGATGCGGCAGAGAAAATATTCCGCCATTTTTCACTGTTAATAAAACAAGCGCCCGTAGGTTTTACCCACATGTTGTCAGCTTGGTCACTGGCTGAGGAAGAAGGTATAGAGATTGTCTTGGCAGGGGATAGGTATAGCTCGGAAGGGCAAGCTTTTTTAGCAGCCTTGAACACACGTTATTTGCCCCATGCGGTGGTGATTTGGCGTGATAAGGCAAGTATGGCATTAATTCCATTTATTCAACTTCAAGCCCCAGTGAATGGGAAAGTAACGGCTTATGTATGCCGTAATTTTCAATGCAATCAACCTGTCACGAGCATAAAAAAGATGTTGGATTTGTTGAAAAAGTAATTAAATGGATTGTTTGAACGACTATAGTCACGTCATCATTTCCCACGTCACCCCCGAATGCTTGTATCGGAGGTCTTTTGTTTCAAGGTCGAGATGCCCGATAAAAAATTTCGGGCATGACGTTAAGTTCACTCTTGAACCACTATTGAAACTATTCTCAATGGAAGAAAAGGAGTATATCGAATGAAAGAAATTATCATGGGATTCATATTATCCATGGCTGTGATTGTTTCAGCACATGCCGTTGATTTTAAATGGATGAATGACAAGGGTGAAATTCATGCTTTGTCACAAGATTATAAACACCAGCCTGTTTTGGTGCATGTCTGGGCATCTTGGTGCGGCCCTTGCCGCGCTGAAATGCCTGAAATGTCCGCATGGCTTAAAAAACACCCTGAAGTGAAGATTATCCCCGTTTCCTTGGATTCAGATTTGGAAACAGCACAAGCTTTTTTGAAATCCCAAGGTTTGAATTTGCCAGCTTTACTGACAGATCAACAACAAGCAGGCTATTTGGGTATCCGTGGTTTGCCCACCACAATTCTTGTGGATGCAGAGGGAAACATGATGGATCGTCGTGTGGGTATGCAGGATTGGAGTTATCCTGCATGGACGAATGAAGTGTTGGCGTTGTTTGTGAAAAAAACTGTGGTGAATTAAATATTATCAGTGTTTAGGTGATTGCTGAATGATTGATTGAATATTTACACTTGAAGCGGGTGACTTATCTCGACATGCTGCGCTCAAATGAACGATAGAGAGGATGCGTATGAAACGATTGGGAATGATTTTGATGGTTTTACTGGGGAATACCGCTTGGGCTGCGGATAGCCCTGATGTGATGCCTGCAACAGCGGCGCAAATTCGTGCCAATATTCCTTCCTTGCCCATTGATGCCATTCGCCCTGCGCCCATTGATGGTTTATACGAACTGAAGGTGGGTGGGCAAATTTTTTATTCGGATCGTACGGGTAAACATTTGATTGCAAGTGGTCATATTTTTGAAACCAAAACACGCAAAGACTTAACGGCTGCACGTTTGGAAGCCATTAACACGGTGGATTGGTCAAGTTTGCCTTTGAAAAATGCGATTGTTTCAGGTGATCCCAAAGGTTTGCCTGTGGCTATCTTTACCGACCCGAACTGCCCTTATTGTAAAAAATTAGAAAGAGAGTTGAAAGATGCCAAAGGCATCAAGGTGTACACGTTTTTATTTCCGCTTTCTCGTATTCATCCCACAGCACGCGCCCATGCTGAATCCATCTGGTGTGCAAAAAATCAACATGAAGCTTTGCTTGATTTGATGTTGAAGGGTCAAACCCTTGCCAAAGGAACCTGTAAAACACCGATTGATGAAAATACTGCCTTGGCACAAAAACTGGGTATCTCAGGTACACCCACCATGATATCAGCGGATGGTCGTAAATTTGCAGGTGTTAAATCTGCGGCTGATTTAAAAACTTGGTTAGCAGGTCAATAAATGACTTCGCATATCCGTACAAACCGTCAAAACAATGAACTTCGCCCCATCACCATTGATACCCACTTTAATGCCTATGCAGAAGGTTCAGCATTGATTTCTTTTGGTAATACACGTGTGTTGTGTACGGCGAGTGTTGAAGAAAAGCAGCCACCTTTTTTGCGTGGAACCGATAAAGGTTGGGTGACCGCTGAATACAGTATGTTGCCACGTGCAACGCATACCCGTGGGAATCGAGAGGCAGCACGCGGCAAACAAACAGGTCGTACCGTTGAAATTCAACGTTTGATTGGTCGTTCTTTGCGCGCTTCGATTGATTTGGATGCGTTGGGTGCGCGTTCTATCTTACTGGACTGTGATGTTTTGCAGGCTGATGGAGGGACACGTACTGCCGCGATTACAGGCGCATGGGTGGCATTGCGCATTGCGGTGAATAAATTGTTGGCAGAAGGCTTATTAGAAGCGGATCCAATTCATGCACAGCTTGCCGCGGTGAGTTGCGGCTTTGTGGCGGGTGAAGCATTGTTGGATTTGCAGTACTCGGAAGATTCACAGGCAGAAATGGATGCAAACTTTGTTATGACTGCTGATGGTGGTGTTGTGGAAGTGCAAGCTACAGCCGAAGATAAGCCTCTGCATTGGGATCAGTTTATGCAGCTTAAAGATTATGCCGATCAGGGTGTGGCATCTCTGGCATTGTTGCAGATCCAAGCGCTTGAACAACACTGATGAAGTGGGTGATTGCCAGTGGAAATGCCAAAAAGCGTGGTGAAATTGCTGCCATTTTAGCACCGATGGGTATTGATTTTCTCAGTGATGAAGAAACCATTTTTGTCGATGTGGACGAAGATCAAGATTCTTTTTCGGGTAACGCTCAAAAAAAAGCAGAAGCTTTTGCCAAGGCCAATGGAAAACCTGCCCTTGCCGATGATTCGGGTTTGTGTGTGGATGCTTTGAATGGCGCACCAGGTATTTATTCGGCGCGATTTGCAGGAGAATCTTGTTCAGATATCAAGAATAATCAGAAACTATTGAAGCTTATGCAGGCACAAGAAAACCGCCATGCATACTTTGTGTGCGCTTTGCATGTTGCTTTTCCTTCTGTTTCTGACTCTCTTTCTTGTGAAGGACGTGTACAGGGTGAAATTTTACACGATATGGTTGGTCAGTCGGGTTTTGGTTATGATCCGCTTTTTTTCTGTCCAGAGTTAAACAAAGCCTTTGCTATGGCAACGCCAGAAGAGAAAGCATCGGTATCCCATCGGGGCCGTGCGTTAAGAGTATTGGTGGAAATGTTGCTTGGTCAATTGAAGTATAAAAAGTAGGCTTGTTCTTTGCAAGGGACTGTGCATAGTTCGCCGCTATTACATATTTGGATCCGATTTATCCAGAGCAGAGGAGGGTTACAGGCCCAACGATTCTGCGGCAACCGACTAAATAAAAATTTAGAGAATGGTGCCAACGCCTGCCTAACGTGAGTTAGGAGCGATAAGTTCGGGTTGTTAGTTTTTGGCACAGGCCACGCTTTCAACCTTCGCTTTATTGCGAAGGTTTTTTTATTTCTGGACATTGGAATGAAGAAAACGGGAGTTTGACGAAATGAGTGAAAGTATTGTTCGTGCCTTAAAATGCCGTGAATGTGGTCATGAATATAAGATTGAACCCACGCATGTTTGCGAGTTTTGTTTTGGTCCTTTGGAAGTGGTCTATGACTATGATAAATTACAAGGTAAATTTACGCGTGAACTGATTGAATCACGCCCTCAGAACATGTGGCGTTACAAAGAGCTTCTACCCATTGATGGTGAGCCAAAAGTCGGTGCGAACAATGGTTATACACCGTTGGTGAAAGCGGATCGCCTTGCCAAAGCATTGGGTGTGAAAGAGCTTTATATTAAAAATGACTCTGTTTGTTACCCGACCTTATCTTTTAAAGACCGTGTGGTATCCGTGGCTTTGTCCAAAGCCGTGGAATTTGGTTTTACAACAGTTGCCTGTGCATCAACAGGAAATTTAGCGGGTTCAGTGGCGGCCAATGCTGCGGCTGCGGGTTTGGAATCGTATGTCTTTATCCCTGAAGATTTAGAACAAGGCAAAGTGTTGGGCGCAGCTATTTTTGGCACCAATGTCATTGGTATTCGTGGACAATATGATGATGTGAATCGTTTGTGTTCAGAAGTTGCAGGGAAGTATGGTTGGGCCTTTGTGAATGTGAATGTACGTCCGTTCTATGCCGAAGGCTCGAAAACCCTAGGTTATGAAATGATGGAGCAATTGGGTTGGAAAGCACCCAAGCATGTCGTTGTCCCTATGGCATCGGGTTCTTTGTGTACCAAAGTGGATAAATCCATCAAAGAATTTATTAAACTGGGTTTGGTTGAAGATAATCAAACGGCGGTGTATGGCGCACAAGCCACAGGCTGCTCGCCGATTTCGAAGTCCGTCAAAGATGGCACGGATATGATTCATCCTGTGAAGGCGAATACCATTGCTAAATCCTTGGCAATTGGTAATCCTGCTGATGGTTATTATGCCAATAAAGTGATGAAAGAAAGTGGTGGCTATGCTGAAGATATTTCGGATGAAGAAATTATTGCTGCGATGAAACTATTGGCTGAAACCGAAGGAATCTTTGCCGAAACAGCAGGTGGTGTGACCTTGGGTTGCGCTCAAAAAATGATTGAATCGGGTCGCATTCCCCGTGATGAATCCATTGTATTGTGTATCACAGGTAATGGCTTGAAAACACAGGAAGCGGTGTTGAATGAAGTGAATAAGCCGCGCATCATCAATGCATCCTTGAAAGAGTTTGATGTGTTGGCAGAAGCTGACGGCGTACAATAAAAAAATCGCGATATTAGTTCAAGCATAAAACCATCGTCATTTTCGAGTTCTTTTATCGGGAATCTATGTGTGCCAATAGACCCTCGACACAAGCATTCGAGGGTGACGAGATGATGTCATCCCCGAGTTCTTTTATCGGGGATCCATGAAATATGAAAAACAGGAGAAACCAAGATGGCAGTAACAGTAAGAATTCCAACCCCATTGCGTAAATTAACAGCAGGTGCTGATGAAGTATCCATTGAAGCTGAAAATATTGGCGTAATGATTGATAACCTAGAAGTGGCGCACGCAGGTTTAAAAGAGCGTTTGTGTGATGATAAGGGTGAAATTCGTCGTTTTGTGAATGTCTATTTGAATGATGAAGATGTACGTTTTTTGAAAGGTCGTGATACTGAACTGAAAGCTGGGGATGAAGTATCGATTGTACCAGCTATCGCAGGCGGAAAATAAAGCACAAAGATATGAAGGCACATGTTGTTGTGGCTTCTTTTGTAGAGGTGTTGATATGAAATTACGTGTTTATTTGAACTTTGATGAAAAATCGGTGACGGATCCCGTGATTTGGAAATTGGCAAAAGAGTTTGATGTCATCACCAATATTCGCAGTGCATCGGTGAAAGAAGGTATGGGTTTGGTAGGGCTTGAAATTGAAGGACATACCGAAATGGTTGAAGCATCGGTGAGATGGCTTGAAGCGCAGGATGGTGTGCATGTTGAACCGATTGAACAAAACATCATTGAGGGCTGATATGACTATTTATAACAATGCGTCAGAAACGATTGGGCATACGCCATTGATTCGCTTAAATCGAATTGGTTTGGATTTGGATGCTGAAATCCTTGTGAAATGTGAGTTTTATAATCCTTTGAACTCGGTAAAAGATCGGATCGGTCGCTCTATGATTGAAGCAGCAGAAGCAGATGGTGTGTTAAAAGAGGGTGGTGCGATTGTCGAAGCCACGTCTGGCAATACGGGCATCGCCTTGGCATTCATTGCCCGAGCCAAAGGTTACCGCTGTATTTTAACCATGCCTGAATCCATGAGCTTGGAACGTCGAAAGTTGTTGAAACTTTTGGGAGCAGAGTTGGTCTTAACGCCTGCTGAATTGGGCATGAAAGGTGCGATTGCCAAAGCCGAAGAAGTCACTGCAAGTATGGATGGTTCTTTTATGGCAAAGCAGTTTGAAAATCCAGCCAATCCTGAAGCACATCGCCAAACGACTGCGGAAGAAATTTGGACGGATTGTGATGGGAAAGTGGACGCTTTGGTCGCGGGTGTTGGCACGGGTGGAACGATTACGGGTGTATCGGAGGTATTGAAAGCGCGTAATCCTAATTTTAAAGCATTTGCAGTAGAACCCGTGGATTCACCTGTGATTTCGGGGGGTAAGCCTGGTCCGCATAAAATTCAAGGTATTGGTGCTGGATTCATTCCCAAAAACTTGAATGTGAACATCATTGATGGTGTGGAACAAGTCAGCAATGATGATGCTTTTGCGATGGCGCAACGTTTGGCTAATGAAGAAGGCATTCCTGGTGGCATTTCATCGGGTGCAGCGGTATGTGCAGCTTTGAATGTAGCAGCGAAAGATACCATGAAAGGCAAGCGGATTGTGGTGATTTTACCATCCATGGCAGAGCGTTATATGTCCACGGATTTGTTTAAAGGTATTGAAGTTTAGATTTTTAACCACAGATAAACGCGGATGGACACAGGTTTAATTATTGAAGTATGGCGGCTATCGTCACCCTCGAGTGCTTGTATCGAGGGTCTATGGTCAAGAAGATTCCCGATAAAATATTTCGGGAATGACGTAGGTTTTAGATTTTTAACCACAGCGTCACAGTGTCACAGAGGATAAAATGGATTATTGATTGTTTACTTTTGATATGCGTTTCATGGTATGCAGAAGTAAGCTTTTTTATTATTTTATCTGTGCCTCTGTGTCTCTGTGGTGACATTGAGGTTTAACATGATTGATTTTACAGAAGAGCAAATTGAGCGTTATTCACGCCATATTATTTTGCCAGAAGTCGGTGCTGAAGGACAATCTAAACTGTTAGAAGCCAAAGTCTTTATGATTGGAGCAGGTGGTTTGGGTTCACCTGTGGCTTATTATTTGGCAGCCGCAGGTGTAGGGACGATTGGTATTGCTGATGCAGATGTCGTGGATTTATCCAATTTGCAACGTCAAATTATTCACAACCAAGATCGTATTGATATGCCGAAAGTGGAATCTGCCAAGAAGACCATGCAGGCATTGAACCCTGATGTCAAAGTGAATACCTATAATTATTTTGTCACCGAAGACAATATTCGCGATATTATCTCAGAATACGATATTATCATTGATGGTTGTGATAATTTTCCTACCCGTTTTTTGGTCAATGACGCATGTTATTTTGAAAAGAAAACCTTGATTTCTGGTGCAATGTTCCGCTTTGAAGGTCAAGTGGCAACGTATAAACCGCATGTGCATAAAGAAGGCCCTTGTTATCGTTGTTTATACCCAGAACCACCCCCAACAGGCTTGGTTCCTTCATGCTCTGAAGCAGGTATTTTGGGAGCATTGGCAGGTTGTGTGGGGACGATTCAAGCCGTGGAAGCGATCAAAGAAATTCTTGGTATTGGTGATTCCTTGTCGGGTAAACTGATGATCTTTGATGCGCTGCGTATGGAATGGAAAAAATTAAAACTGCGTAAAGACCCGCAGTGTCCGTTGTGTGGTGAGAATCCAAGCATTACGGACTTGGTCACTTATGAACAGGCGTGTGAATTAAAATTCGGCGAATAATTTTTTAAAAACTTAACCGCGGAGGCGCGGAGACGCAGAGTTTTTAACCTTTTGTGTTCTCTTGTGGCTTTCACGGTAGTTTTTTATTTTAACCATAGAGCCGTAGGTTTGTAGAAATATTTTTTCTCCGTCCTCTGTGGTAAATATTGAGGTAAAGTAAACATGAGTACATTTGATTTTGCACAGACTGCGGATGTGGATGAGTTTGAAGCGGGCTATCAAGCATTTAAGGCTGGAACGATGCCCGAAGAGCGTTTTACACCGTTTCGTTTACAAATGGGTGTGTATGGTCAACGTCAAGAAGGCGTACAAATGATTCGAGCTAAGTTACCTGGTGGCAATGTCACGCCTGAACAACTGATTGTATTGGGTGACTTGGCGGAAAGTTATGGTGGCTGTATGCCAACCGATGGCACACTTAAAGTTGCGCCTGAAAAAGTAATCCATATTACCACACGCCAAGATATTCAAGTGAATTTTGTATCATTGGATCATGTTGTTCCTTTTTTACGCAAACTTGATGAAGTCGGGCTAACGACGCGTGAAGCATGTGGTAATACGGTGCGCAATGTGACCACGTGTTTCTTGGCTGGTCGTTGCCCAGCGGAACATGCTGATGTCAGCATTCATGCACGTAAATTTGCCGAGTATTTTTTGCGTCATCCCTTGGCTCAGCAGTTTCCCCGTAAATTCAAAGTAAACTTCTCTGGCTGTGATACCGATTGTGGTTTGGGCGGTATGCACGATATTGGCTTTATTGCCACACACAAAGATGGCGTGGCTGGTTTTAAAGTATGGGCTGCTGGTGGTTTATCTTCGCAACCTGTCCCTGCGATTCTATTGGAAGATTTTATTCCTGAATCGGATGTTTTGGTGGTGGGTGAAGCCTTGATGCGCATTCACTTTAAGTTTTCGGATCGCAAGCGTCGTGCGCGTGCGCGGATGAAATATGTGATGCAAAAACTGGGTGCGGAAGGTTTTGTTGAGGAATACAAAAAGCAACGCGCTGTCATTGAATCCACGCATAAAGATGATGCAGGTTATGCCGAAGCGAACTGGCGTACGCCGACGGATGCCATGCCGTTTCATGAGTCGGGTGTTGTGAATCAGCATAATGGTAAAAAATCTATTTTGATGAATGTTTTTCGCGGTGATTTAACGTCATTGCAATGCCATGCTGTGGCAGAGGCTGCCCGCTTGGGTAAAACCCATGCCCTACGCGTGACCGCTGAACAAGGTTTGGTCATGGTGGATGTGGATGAAAACTATGTGGATGATGTGGTGGAAATGCTGGGTAATGCAGGTATCCCAACTGCTTATGCACGCGGTATCTCAGATATTACGGCCTGCCCTGGTACAGAAACCTGTCGCTTGGGTATTACCTCAAGTCGAGGCTTAGCAGAAGCGTTAAAACCATTGATGTCAGACATCAAGCAAGACAGCACCTTGGCAGGCATTACGGTGAAAGCATCGGGTTGTCAGCATTCTTGCGGCCGCCATCATATTGCTGATTTGGGTTTTCATGGCATGGCAAAGAAGGTGGCGGGTCAGCCTGTCCCCCATTATCAATTGCATGTTGGGGGTTCAGGTGTGGCAGGTCAACCCTTTGCTTTTGCCTCTGAATGGGTGCCTGCCAAACATGCACCCGAAGCCGGTATGGCTGTATTAAATGCTTATAAAGATGGGCGCAAAGAAGCCGAGTCTGTGCATGACTGGGCAGAGCGTCTGGGTAAAGCAGGTTTATCGGACATTTTATCACCCTTTAAAGCCGATGTTGGTGAAGTGGAAGGTCTCATTTATGACTGGAATGAAAACGAAGCGTTCAATACCAAAGGCAATAAAAAAGGTGAGTGCGCGGGTGCCGTGCTTTCCATGTCCGATGCCTTGATTTCGGAAGCTGAATACGAGTTACTGATGGCGCGCGCGCATGTGGATGCGATGTTTTGGGCTGAGGCGCAAACAGCTTTACGTCGTTCGGCGATATCAACCGCTCGAGCATTTTTGGTGGCTTATGGTGAAGCACCTGAAGATGATGCTGAAGTCTTTGCTTTGTTGATGGTAAATGCTGCAACAGATACTGACATCATGACAGCTTTCATGGCTGTGCAAGCTGCATTGATGGGTATTGATTTATCTGAGCCTGCTGCGGGCGTGACCAAGCTCAAGGATGTGCAAGCTGCATGGCTGAATTTGGCGGAGAAACGCTTTGCAGCCGTGCCTGATACAAGTGAAGTAGTGGATGAGAATTCACAAGATGAGGTTTCTTCTGATATGGTTAGCTTGGATTTATCGGGTGTGGCATGTCCGATGAACTTTGTGAAAACCAAGATTAAATTATCAAGTATGGCGATTGGCTCACAATTGGAAGTTATCTTGGATGATGGCGCACCGATTGAGAATGTTCCCTTATCATTGGAAGAGCAAGGTCAGAAAGTGCATATAAAAGAACAAATTTCTGATACGCAGTGGCGTATTGTGGTGGAGAAGATCTCACAAATTTAACCATGACAGACGATTTACATCCTTTTTCCAACCCAGGGCGCACCAAACTTTCCTTGGTGAGCCGTGGTTTGGCGTTACCTGACGGTTTGCCCAATAGTTCACGTTGGTTGGCGCAGTCCAATGGTGCGGAATCAACCTTGGATATACGCTTGCCCAGTGGTCATTTTTGTTCTGTGCCTGTGGGTCAGCCATACACCGAAGCCAGTGCCTTTTCCTTAAAACTTGAGGAAAATGGCAAGGCTGTGATGTCGTGTGGTGGTGAACTTGAAACGGTTGAATTGGTCGAAGCCCCTTCTTTTTATAGTCAATTGACACGTAAAGAATCAAGAATGGGAAGCTTCTCTTCTCTTCATGATCGTTTGTTGATATTGCAGCCATTTATGGGCTGTGGTTTCTTTGCTCAAAAAGGGCAAGCCTGTGGATATTGCCAATTTGATTCGATGTTAAATGAGCTCACACCGCCCTTGCGTGATCCGCTTGAACTGGTGGAAGTGGTGTTGGCCGCTTTGAAAGAGCGTGAAGTCGATACGGTATATTTATACAATGGATTTAGCACGGGTGATGATGCAGGGCTTTTGAGCTTGGTGCCAGTGGTTGCCTTGCTGCGCCGCCACCTAGGGCATCGACAAATTGCTTTGGAAACCGTCGCTCCCAAAGATATGACAGCCTTGGATGCTTTATATGCTGCGGGTTTGGATATTTTTATTTGTAATCTTGAAGTGAATCATGCTGAAATATTTGCTGAAATTTGTCCTGGTAAAGAAAAACAAGGTGGGCAAGCAGCCATTTGGAAAACGTTGGCTTATGCACGAAATGTTTTTCGTGAAGGTGCGGTAGTAAGTCACCTGATTGTTGGCTTAGAACCGTTAAGTTCAACCGTGAAGGCGATGGAAAAAATGGTGTCTCAAAGGATTGTACCCTTGTTGATTTCTTTTCGACCCTTGCCCAATACACCGTTACAAGATGTACCCATTCCGTCATTGGATGATGTGGAAAATGCTTTGTTGTTGCAATATCAATTATTGGAAACATCAGGCATCCCTATGCACCGTTTACGAGATATGGGGCGCGTGTTGACACCCATGGAAAGTCGTGTGTTGGATGGCAATACCCCCGCTATTTCTGAACGTTGGGTGGTGTCTTCTTGGGGACGGCGTTGGGGCGGA
>NVWS02000061.1 GCA_002746295.2 Zetaproteobacteria bacterium | reverse complement strand
GCAAAGGCGTTATGCATCGGAATTAAGCCTTGCCAGCACCTTGGCTGTATTGATTCTTAAATCAACCACGGCTCACTTATTCCATGTTGGTGATTCTCGTATTTACCTGATTCGTCACGGAGAAATAAAGGCACTCACCAAAGATCACCGTTTGATTGTGGATCGCAATAAAACCTATTTAGCCAGAGCCATGGGTGGTGAATATAAAGTCAATTTAGAACACAATAGTCTGCTGATTGAAGCAGATGACACCTTTGTATTAAACACCGATGGTATCCATGAATTTATTAATGATGAGACAATCAAACAGCTTGCACTGGCAAAAGGTGATGCCGAACTGGCTGCCAGATCTATTGTAGAAGCCGCGCTTGAAGCTGGTAGCAATGATAATGTGACCTGCCAAGTCATACGCATTGAACAATTACCCAACCAAGATGAAAATGAATATTACCGCCAGTTAACCACCCTGCCCTTCCCCCCCTCTTTATCTGCGGGTATGCAGTTGGATGGTTATCGTATTATCCGTGAAATTCACACCAGTGTTACTGTGCAAATATACCTTGCAGAGGATAACAAAACGGGCGAAGCGGTGGTGATTAAAACGCCATCGGTAAATTTTGAAGATGACCCCACTTATATCGATCGTTTTATGCATGAAGAATGGGTGGGAAGGCGCATCCATAACCCCCATGTTTTTAAAATTCATCATGTAACTCAGTACCGTAGTAGCTTATATTACGTCACCGAGTTTCTTGATGGTTCACCGCTATCTCAATGGATACTTGACCACCCCAACATTGATCTAAGCGAAGTTCGACGTATTGCAGAACAAATTATCAAAGGTTTGCGCGGCTTTCACCGTAAAGAAATGGTACATCAAGATTTAAAGCCTGAAAACATCATGATGGATCCCGATGGAAATGTAAAAATTATTGATTTTGGTTGTGTACAAGTATCAGGGCTTAAAGAAATTTATACGCCCGTCCAAGATGAATCTGTTCAAGGCACTGCAAACTATATTGCCCCCGAACTTTTTGATGGTTTTGAAGCCACCCCCAAAAGCGATATGTACTCTCTAGGGGTCACACTTTACACCATGTTATCACATGGACACTACCCCTATGGAGAGCTAGAAAAGGCAAAAAAGCATAAACATTATGACTATGTTTCAGTGCGCCAATATAATCAACAAGTACCTATCTGGATGGACGGAGCGCTGGAGAAATCAGTTCATCCCAATCCAGAAAAACGTTATGATCGATTTTCAGAATTTTTACTTGATTTATCCAAACCCAATCCAAGCATGATGAAAACCAGTGCGCCATTGATTGAACGTAACCCCATTGGATTCTGGAAAGGCTTATCGCTGATACTTTTTATCATCAATATCATATTGATAACATATATGTTATCATGGGCGTAGATTCACTTGCAACAAGCCCATAAAACCACCATCCGAATCGTCACCCTGAGTGCTTGTCTCTGGGGTCTATCATTAGGTAGTGAGGAAAATATATTCCCTGAATTCAGGGTCAATAAATTTTGCCTACCCACTTGAATTTTAGAAGAGCCTTAAGAGTATCAAGTTCTCCCGTCACCCCCCCGATAGAAACATTTGGGGGTGACACTTAATACCTGATCTCAGTATCCATATTTAAGACTCGAGTGTTTTGAGTTGTTTCTTTAACTGTCGAATACGCGGCAAGGGTTTTTGCTGATAGATAACTTTTTCCCATCGCTTTACCCATGCTTGCCAATGTTCAGTGTTGATATGTTGCGGTGTTTCAATGCGACTTAAAGGCTCAAAAGATTCACGTTGTATACCATGTTGAAGTAACCACGCATCAATCACATATTGGTGTCGGTTAAGATGAATGGTTTTACGGTATTTCGTCATTTTCTGATACACGTGATACACCACAAAGCCAACGACCAAGGATAACAACAACCACGGCAATAAAATTTTCAATCCATGGATAAGGCTTTTGAATAAGTTTTCCCTATCTTGGTTTTGAAATTCTAAAATATAACGGTACCACGTTAATTTAACGGTTTCCCATACTTGATCCCAAGCAGGAAATTGGATGCTTGAAAGCTGCCAACGGGATGCTGGAGTGGGGTCCATGCGTTGCCAATGAGCATTAAGCCAAACTTCCACCCAACTATGGGCATGTTGTTGGCGTATGATGAGAAAATGCCCTGTATCATTCCATTCACCCCCAAAATAACCATTCACGATACGTGCAGGGATGCCAAGACTACGTGCAGCCAATGCCAATGTACTGGCATAGAGTTCACAATGCCCGCGCTGCATCTGAATAAAAGAAGCCAAGGGTGTTTGTGCATCCAGTTTTACATGCAAATCATACGTCCAACCATGCAAGGTTTGATTGAGTTGTTGGAGTGCTTGTTCCGCTGGCGTATTGGGTGCGATGGTATCTTTGACCCATGTTTGAATGGCTTGCGGTACATGCGTATTTTTTTCATCCGCTTGTGGTGGTATGGTTGATGGTATTTGAATATCAGACGTATGTGTGAGGGGCGCAAGCTGCATCACAAGGCGTAAACGTCGGTTGGGTGATTGAGCAAAATGAAATTGTCCCAAATCATCTTGGAAACTATCACTATGCAAGGCTTGAATCGTCGTTAATCCATTGGGTAACATGATATAAGGATGATCGGAGGCTTCACGAAACAATGCAATGTGTAGGTTTATTGTATGAACTTTCTGCATGTTCACATCTTGTTCAGCCAACCAAGTGCGTGTTTTTTGGTTTGGACGTTGTTTCCAAGTATGATGTTGATATTGACTAAGCACCACACCGCGCCAATAACGGTTCATAATTTGTTGTCGAAAATGTAGGGTATCCGTATCAAGGTTTTCAATACGCATGACCACGGTGCTATCCAAATCATGGGCAAAATTACCCAGTTTCACTTCATCTGAAAAACCTGTGGTTGCCATGCGTGGTTGGGTGGCTTGTAGTTTGCTTTGAATATCAAAACGCGGCAGCAATAGAAACAATGATAAGGTGATGATGACCATAATACTACTGCTTTGCATATCTTGGCGAACACTGGGAATAGCTAAATCACCGCCCACTTGTTCGAGTCCATAAAGGCAACTGGCGGCACGCCAAATAAACCACATCAATGCCGTTAATGGTATCGCGTATAACACGGAATCCGTTAAGACTGCGCCTGCAAGCATCAGAAAAAGTCCTGTGAGCATACGATGCAAATGATTGCGCGGTGTGGCACTTTCAATGGTGACGGCCAATGCCAAAATAAGTAAAAAATCGGTGAATGCCACCACCCAAGCTCGGCCTAAAATGAGTTCCAAACCCACCCATAAAAAACCAAACCAACCAATAAAGCTGGCGTGCATTTCACTTAAAGCAAAACGGCTGCCCCGCCAAACACGCAATACAGCGGCAATCACTGGCAAACTCCAATATATTGGGCTGACAAAATCAGACAGTGCCAAAGCTGCCACGCCTGACATCAATACACCCAAGGTAAGAAGCTCGGCTTCTCTGCTTTGTGTAGTGCTCATAAAGACAATACCATGCCTTCGCCTTGTAATGGTGGGATGGATTCGCTTTGCGCTTGGGCTAAAGCTTTGACGGCTGCTTGATATTGTTTGGGTATGGCAAGGTCAAAATGTTGTTGCCCTAAAATAAAATGTTCACTGCTATATTGCCCTTGCTTTTTTAACCAATACCACGCCATGCCCAACAATCGGTCAAAATCTTTCGAAGATGCATAAGCAGGAAGGCGTAAGTCCACACGCAAATGGCGACTATGATGCGATGCTTGGGCTTGTGTGAAACGTTTGATACGCCACGAATCAGGGTTTAATGTTGATTTTCGCCAATGAATACGAGCCAGAGAATCGCCCGCAACATAGGCACGCAAATCATCATATTCATCACCTTCGGTACGCTGGGATGCGGCGAATGCCCCCAAAGCTTGTGTATCTGACCAAGCCACAGGCGCAGCCAATACCAACCATAACGCAGGATCTTGGCGTTGATACTCCAGTTGCCATAAGCCCAGTGGTGCGGATGTTGTTAAGGTTTGCTGTGAGATAGATAAACAGGCACGTTGAGCAGAAAAAAGTTGTGCCATGATGGTCATTTTCTGCGCTTGCATATTGATTTGCATATAAATATCCGTGTCACGCCACCTGACATCAATCATCGCTGATGCTGAGGATGTGATGTTTTGTTGTTGACGAATAATATGGGGAATCCCTTGCTCCAATACAGTCGGTAATACAGCACCAAGCTTGGCAACATGACGTAACATTTGAATGCCTTGAATACACGCCATCAATGCAATGGCAAAAAGCATGCCACCACATAAATAAAGTAAGTTATTGCCTGAATAAAAAGCCGCTGACCATAAGCCAAGTAAGGAAAAAAACATCAGCCCACCTGCGCGCGTCATGCCTATTTTCCAGTGGGGTGCGATAGGTATACGTAGACGAATCAAGGCATTGAGTAGCCAAAGTAACCAAGGCGGAAGTCTTAAATCAGAAGGATCATAAGCCATTAGGCAGGTACAGGCACTTGTTCCAACAATGTTTGCATGGCAGCGCTCACATCACCAT
>NVWS02000003.1 GCA_002746295.2 Zetaproteobacteria bacterium | reverse complement strand
CTTTGGCCAAAAAATCGTTGGCAAACGGCTTCACTTGGGGTTTCATTCGCGTGGTAATGAATCTTGAGAAATATCTTATTTATCTTCCTCGCAGCCTTGAAATCACCTTCGCACTTTTAGCGGCGTGGCTTGTCGCAGCTTATATCACCCATTCGCCTGACAGCTATGTTGCCAACTTACCTATGGAACAAAAGCATAACAACCATGCCCAAATACTTCGTTTAGACACTGAAATTTTTGGCAAACCTATCGTGATTGCCAAAGCCAAACCCATCATTGCGCCAAAACCCATCGTGCAAGCGGCTGTTGTGGTGAGTCGGCTCAATATCACCTTGATTGGAACGATTGTCGCAGGTGAGCGTTCTGCAGCGATTGTCATGATGAATCATAGTCGTAAACAACAGTTCTTCATCCTACATGCCACCATGCAACCGAATGTCACCTTGGAAAAAGTTGAAACCAATGCCATTGTGGTTAATCACCAAGGTAAATCTGAACGCATTGTTTTGAAAAAAGGCAAGCCTCTATCAGGCGCAAGCATTGCAACAAAACCCATCGTTTCAGCACCGCCCCGTTATCAACCGCGCCGCATGATTCGCCGTTCCCATCTCAATCAACAACTGCGTAATTTTTCTAAGTTATTGAGTCAAGCGCGTGTGATTCCGCATTTTAGCCAAGGAAAATCTGATGGTTTTACCATTGTAGAAATTGTCCCTGGTTCACTTTATGAGCAAATTGGTTTACAAAATGGTGATGTGATTCATAAGGTGAATGGGCAAGCGGTGACCAGCGCCGAACAAGCCATGACCATGTATCAAACCTTGCAACATGCCTCCAGCATTGATTTAGAGTTGCTGCGTGGGGGTAGTATTGTTCCTATTCATTATCAGATTCAATAAATTTAATAAGTATTACGGTATTTCACATGTTATTTAAGTCTGTTCAACGTTATTTCATTCTCATTGCCTTCTTATGCTCGGCGATTCCCTCGGCATGGGCGGCTGATGTCACGCTTAATTTCAAGCATGCCGATATTCGGGCTTTTATTGATTTTGTGGCAGAGTTTTCACACAAAAACTTTCTTGTTGATAACCGTGTGAAAGGCAATATCACCCTTGTTTCCCAAACCCCTATGAGTGAAAAAGAAGCTTATAATGTCTTTTTATCGGTGTTGGAGGTGAATGGCTTTGCCACGGTTCAAGCGGGCAGTGTCATCAAGATTGTACCGCGTGCAGAAAGCAAACAAAAAGCAGTGCCTGTCCACCAAGGTACTGCGCAAAGCAATGATGCCATGGTGACGCAAGTTTTGCGCCTAAAATACGCCAATTCTCAACAGTTGGTTGCCCTGATTCGCCCATTGATTTCACCCAACAGTCATTTGGTCGCTTATCCACGCGGCAATATGTTATTGCTCACCGATTCATCGAGCAATATCCGTCGTATTCAGAAAATACTCAAGCTTTTGGATCGTAAAGATGCCGTGGGTGTGCAGCTTTTTACGCTGCAACATGCCTCCGCAGACAAACTCGCCGCGACATTGAGTAAACTTTATCCTTCGGCTCCCAACTCCCCCAATGGGCTCAAAATTATGGCGCAACAACCTGGGAATATGTTGATGATTGTGGGCGCACCGCAAAAAATTAACGAAGTGGCAAGCTTGATTGACCGCCTTGATATTGCCCCCGAATCGGATAGTGGACGTTTGCAAGTGCGTTATCTCAAACATGGTACAGCAGCAGATATTGCCAAAGTCATCACCGCGTTGATTGGTGGTAGTTCACCCAAAACCCCCGGTGGTGGTAAACCGTTATTTGCAGGTGATGTCAAAGTGGTCGCAGATAAAACCACCAATGCTTTATTGATTACCGCTGGACCCTCCGATATGCGCGCCATCAATCATATCATTGATAAACTCGATATTCGCCGCCGCCAAGTATTGATTGAAGCGTTGATTGTGGAAGTCTCTGCCAATGTTGCCGAGCAATTTGGCATGGAATGGCGAGGTTTGGGCAACCTTCTAAGCAACAAAACCCAAGCCTTTGGTGGCACATCCTTTACGGGGCAAGGCGGAGCCAATATCAATAGCGTGGCTGCGAATCCTTTTAATACGGGGGGTGGTCTTGCTGTCGGTGTGATGAAAGGCACGGTCACGTTTGGTGGCGCAACCTTCTTAAATTTAGGCTTATTGGCGCGTGCCTTACAAGCAAAAGATGATACCAATATCTTATCCACACCGAACCTGCTGACGATGGATAATGAAGAAGCTGAAATTATTGTTGGGCAAAATGTTCCCTTTATCACAGGTAAGAATTCCACCCAAGGTGGGCTTGCCAACCCCTTTCAAACCATTGTACGCAAAGACATTGGTCTAACCTTACGTGTCAAACCGCAAATATCCGAAGGTGATACGGTACGCTTAAAGTTATACCAAGAAATTTCCAGCATTGCCACCAATACTGGCGTACAAGGCACAGATTTAATCACCAACAAACGATCCATCAAAACGACGATTCTTGCCAATGATGGGCAAATCATTGTCTTGGGTGGCTTACTTCGTGATGATAAGAGTACCAGTGTGCAACGTGTGCCTTGTCTTGGCTCGATTCCTATTTTGGGCGAACCCTTCAAATTCACCAATAATTCGCATCGAAAAACCAACCTCATGGTCTTTTTGAAACCCCATATCATCAAAAGTTCCAGTCAAATTGAGGCATTGACCAATCGCAAATACAATGACATCAAAACATTATATGAACGCCCCAATAAAGGCGGCACGATTTTGTTTCCTCAAGATAAAAATGTGATGCCCTCAGGCATTGCGCCGCATGATAGTTTTACCATGCCTGAATTATCGAAAGCCCCCCCGAACACAAGCGACAAGAAGTAGTCTTGATGCAAAGCATCGCACGCCTTATGCCCGAACAAGTCGATACTGAACGCACCTTGATGTTTAGCTTGCCTATCTTGCGTCAGGGTCCTGTGTTACCGTTATTGGCCTTGGAAAATTTACCTTGCCCCATTGCTGTTGCTGATGATGACAACACCCCTTGGCCTTGGGCTTTGCTGGATGATTGTCGCCGTATCTTTGGTTGTGAAGTTCAGCCTGTGCTTGTCCCCAAAGATGTTATTTTAGCCAATTTGAATCAAATTTTTGATATGTCTTCGGCATCGGCAGAACAAATGCTGGAAGATTTGTCTGAATCGGATGAATTATCACGCGAATTGGAAGAAATTGGTGACCTTTTGGAATCTGAAGATGATGCACCTGTGATTCGCTTGGTGAACACGGTGGTCTCACAAGCCATGAAAGATCGTGCCAGTGATATTCATATCGAACCCTTTGAATCGGAAGTGCAGGTTCGCTTTCGGATTGATGGTGTGTTGCACAATATTGTTCATCCGCCCAAGGGTGTGCAAGCAGCGATGACATCACGCATTAAAGTGATGGCAGGTTTGGATATTGCCGAGAAGCGACACCCCCAAGATGGTCGCTTTCGTGTGAAAATTGCAGGGCGTGAAGTGGATGTGCGGGTGTCGATTTTGCCTACCGCCTTTGGTGAACGTGTGGTCATGCGTTTGCTTGATCGTAGTGCAAAAATGCTCACCTTGCGTGATTTAGGCATGAGTGAAGCGCAATTTTCTACGATGAAAGACACCGTCCAATCACCGCATGGCATCATACTCATTACAGGGCCGACAGGTTCAGGAAAAAGCACCACTTTATATGCTTCCTTGATGGAAGTGGATCGCACCAACCGCAATGTGATGACCATTGAAGACCCGATTGAATACCAGGTGCAAGGCGTGGGGCAAATGCAGGTGCAGCCCAAGATTGGTTTAACCTTTGCATCAGGCTTACGTTCTATTTTACGTCAAGATCCTGATATTGTCATGATTGGTGAAATTCGTGATTTGGAAACGGCTGAAATTGCCATTCAAGCCTCACTGACGGGGCATCTGGTGTTTGCCACCTTGCATACCAACGATGCCTTATCGGCGGTGGTGCGCTTACAAGATATGGGTGTTGAACCGTATTTGGTTGCCTCATCGTTGAACATGGTGCAAGCGCAACGCTTGGTGCGCCGCCTTTGCCCTGATTGCAAACAAGCACGCAAGGTATCGGCGCAAGATTGGGCTGTCTTGGAAACCCCGATGCCTGATGATGCAGCAGCGATGTATGAGGCAGTGGGCTGTGATGCTTGCATGAATACAGGCTTTCTTGGACGTATCGCCATTTATGAAATGGTCACGATTTCCGATGCCATGCGCAATGCCATCCATGAAGGCAAAGGTTTGCCCACACTTCGGCGTTTGGCGAATCAAGAAAAACTGGTCAGTTTACGGCAAGATGGAGCGCGGCATGTGGCTGCGGGTACAACCACCTTGGAAGAAGTCTTGCGCGTTTCGACTGAAGGTGTGATTGAAGTATGAGTTTGTTTGCTTGGGAAGCACTGGATGCCAAGGGGCGACGCAAACGCGGAGAGCTTGAATCCGACTCCGAACGAACGGCACGCAAAACACTGAAAGACCAAGGTTTAATCGTTCGGCGTTTGGACACCCTTCAAGATAAACACAAAGATCAACAAGGCGTACAAAAACAAAGCTTGAACGCCGATGAAACTACTTTGTTTTTACAACAACTCTCCACCCTCACATCGGCAGGCATGGCATTGACCGATGCGCTTGAAGCTGTGGCAGCAGGCATGGAAAATAAACGCGCACGCCGTGCGGTTGGTTTTGTGCGTCAACAGGTCTTGGAAGGTTCTAATCTCGCCGATGCTTTGCGACATATCGGCATGGATGATGTGGTATGCAATATGGTGGCGGCGGGTGAAGAAACAGGGCAACTTGAAGCTGTTGCCTTACGTTTATCCGATTTATTGGAAACAAGGCAGCAAATGAGCCAAGATTTACTCTCTGCTGTGCTTTATCCTGTCATAATTTTGTGTTTTGGTTTTTTGGTGATGGCGATTCTTTTAACATGGGTTGTGCCTCAAATTGTATCGGTTTTTGAGCATAGTGGTGGGCAATTACCGATGTTGACCCAAATCGTTATTGCGGTTTCGGATTTCCTTCGTGCTTATGGGTTGATGTTGATTTTATCTATGGCAGGTCTGATTTTTTTGAGCTTGATGGCGATGCGTAATCCCAACATTCGTTTGCGCCGCGATCAGCTTTTGCTGCGTACCCCCATGCTTGCACCGCTGTTTAAAAAAATTGAAATGGCACGCTTTGCTCGCACCTTGGGTATGTTGTTATCAGGTGGTGTTTCGACGCTTGCGGCCATGCTGATTGCCAAACAAAGTTTTATGCTGATGCCGATGACAGAGATGGGCGAACACGCCCGTGAATCCTTGCGTGAAGGCGGCAATTTATCGGATGTCTTGCGCCAATATAAGATGCCGCATCTTGCCGTGCAATTGATTGCAGTGGGCGAACAAAGTGGGCAGTTGGATAGCATGTTGATTCGTGTTGCCAACCAATATGAACAAGAAATTTCTCGCAATTTGAAACGTATTTTAACCATCGTTGAACCTGCGTTGATGTTGGTGATGGCGATTATGGTGGGCTTAATGGCTGTGGCAATTTTATTGCCGATTGTTGAAATGAATAGTTTGGTGCGGTGATGCTGAAATTCATCCCATTTACCCCACTATATCGCGGGCAACCACAAGGGTTGCCCCTACTTGTGTTTATTTTTTTTAATATCTTACTCATGCCGATGTTTCTTCCCATCGCTCAAGCCAATGAAGCACCTGCCCGCGTTTACCATGTCTGTATTCAACTGGCAGCACAGGGTAAAATATCGGAAGCCATTGCCGCCTTGCAAGCTTCCAGTGCCTTGCTTTCACCTATTGATAGCTGGAAACAACGCATGTTGGCAGCGGCAAGCTTGTTGCAACTTAAACAACAACAAAGCACACAACTGCCTGACCCTCAAGGCAATAGCAATCTTATGCTTGCCACAGTTTTTACCAAACAACATCCTGTGCCTGTAAGCGTCAATCCTTGGCTGGTGGGTGGTTTAGGCATGGTTTTACCAGGGGCTGGGCATGCTTTTTTAGGTCGTTGGCATGATGCTAAAGTTGCTTTTTTGATGGTGTTTCCCATGTTGATACTCACCCTTTGGGCATGGAAACGAAGCATGGGGCCTGTGACGGTATTTTTTGCACTCATCACGGCTTGGTTGTGGTCGGGTAGTATTTTTTCAGCCATATCCTTGAGTGAACGCGGCAATATGGAAGCATATATGCACTGGTGGAAACCGTTGTGGCAGGCGGCGGCATTATCAGGGCAACCATGGTGATGTTGCAGCGACATTGGCAACTTATTGCCGCTTATGGGGTCGGTCTTATCTTTTGGTTGGCGTTTTACCTTTGGCAGCAAACCTCTATCCATTGGGGCGTTAGCCTATCCATATTGCAAACCTTGCTGATATTGGCATTGCTCTATCCTATTCTTGAAGAACTTGTCTTTCGAGGCTTGGTTCAATCATGGTTGCTTGAAAAAACATGGGGGCATACATCTTGGTTGGGATTGAGCCTTGCCAATGTTTTCACCAGCCTGTTATTCATGGGCTTACATTTCTTTCAACATGCGCCGCTGTGGGCGGTAGCTGTGTTTCTTCCTTCACTCATATTTGGCTATCTACGCGAACTTTATGCCGAGGCTACTTACCCCCTTTTGCCATCTATCAGTTTGCATTGTTTTTATAATGCAGGGTGGTTTTATCTCTTTGGTTTGCGTCAAATATGAAGCTGTTGATGAACGCTTATATCATCTTGGCATTATGCAGTGGCATCATGGCGTTGACATGGCAAAGCATGCGTTTTCCGTCCTCAACACCGCAGACTTTCCCCATTCGCTTTTATCAACAGGTTTTGGGTTCTTGGGATGGGCGTTCTTGCCCTTCCTACCCTGTTTGTTCTGTGTATGCTCGCCAAGCTTTTCAAACACATGGCGCATTGGTGGGTTCATGGTTGATGTTGGATCGTTTGATTCACGAAGCGGATGATGTTCATCGTCACCACACCATTGCGTTTGAAGGTGAAACGCGGCTGGATGATACACTTCAGCGCAATGATTTTTGGTTAAACAAAGAATAGGAGAAAAAGATGCAAAATATCAGGCAAACTATGCAACAAGCCCCACGTTTCCAACGCCATGAACGTGGCTTTACCTTGCTCGAAATCATGGTGGTACTGATTATTATTGGTGTCATGGCGGCGATTGTTGCGCCTCGATTTATTGAACGCGCGGATGAAGCCAAGGTTGATTCCACCAAAATTCAAATGAAAAATATTCAACAAGTATTGAAACTTTACCGTTTGCAAAAAGGACATTATCCCTCATCCAGTGACGGCTTGAAGGCTCTCGTTTCATCGGGCAAAGGTGGTAAAAAATATTTGGATGAACTACCCAAAGATGCTTGGGGTGGTGATTTTGTTTATTTATCTCCCGGTGTGCATGGTGATGTGGATATTTTATCCTATGGGGCGGATGGAAAATCAGGCGGTACGGATTTTGATGCTGATATTGGCAATTGGGAAAAATAATACATATCCTCATTTCAGTATCAATGAACTCTCTTGTTCCCGAGTGCGTCACCCTCGAATGCCTGTGTCGAGGGTCTGTGGTTAAAGAAGATTCCAGATACAAGCACTCTGGAATGACGGTTAGGTGGCACTGAATGACGGTCGTCTATAGCAAGGGTTTCACACTGATTGAAATCATGTTGGTGCTGGTCATTATGACTGTCCTCACCGCCATGGTTGCGCCCAATTTTTTCGCTGCCACCCAAGGCGATGTCAAGACGGAGGCGCGTTTTATGCAAAAAATTCTCAGGCTTGCCAGTGAAGAAGCGCAATTAACAGGCAAACCTGTCCGTTGCTCGGTGTATAGCAATCAGTTGGTGTTTGAAACCCCTGCACCCGATGGCACTTGGATGACCATACAAGATACTGAATTTCAGCAGGACATGCCGCGTCCGCCTGTTGAAATCATGGATGCTCAACTGGAAGGTGATATTGGTTTGGGCAATGGTCTGGATAATGGTTCAATCCAAGCCGATAAAGTGCCACCCTTGGCGCGTTTGATGTTTTGGGGTGATGGCAGTCTAAGCGCAGGAAAAATTACCTTGGGTATCCCCGATAGCAGCGAAACGCTGACCATTCAACTGCATGCAGGTGCGGGCGGTATTCGCGTGTTGAACCATGATTCTTAAGGCTGATGGTATTGTGGGCAACCACAAGGGATTGCCCCTACGGCAACGCAAATCCATTCGATTGAAAGATTACGATTATTCACAGGCAGGGTTGTATTTTATGACCATTTGCACACAAAACCGATTGCATTTATTCGGCGAAATCGTCAATGATAACATGGTGTTCAATGATGCGGGAAATATGATTGAAAAATTATGGCGTGAAATCCCCAATCATTTTAAAAACACCCGATTGCATGAATATATCATTATGCCCAACCATATCCACGGCATCATCGAAATTTCTTCTACGTGCAAAACCATTGGGAATATTGTCGGGGCATTTAAATCATTAACCACCAATGAATATATCAAAATGGTGAAACAAAACATATTACCGTCATTTGATAAACGTATTTGGCAACATAATTATTGGGAACACATCATCCGTGATGAACATGAACACACCCATATTGCCCAATATATGATGGATAATCCGCAAACATGGGCAATGGATCAATTAAACGTGGGGGGTAAACCCTTATGATTACCCCAATTCGTAGGGGCGCACCCTTGTGGTCGCCCGACATGTCATGAAATCATCCCATGAAGGTGGTTTTACCCTGATTGAAGTCTTGGTCGCATTAAGCATTGCCTCCTTTGCCTTGGTCGCATTGATGGGGCGTTTGGGTGCATCCGCTGATGTACAACGTAGCTTATCCTTATATGCTTTAACCATGAATGAAGCGCGGAATTTACTGGCAGAAGATCGCTTAAAGCCGACTGTTTCTAGCAGTGAGGAACAGGGCAAGGTTCAAGTGTCAGGTGTTACCATGCACTGGAGAACTTGGAGTGAAAAAACGGCATTGGATGGTTTTGTGCGCCGTAATGTTGCGGTGCAGGCGAAAAGTGAACCTGAAATTATCTTATTTATGTATCGGGCGTTGTAAAAAATTATATGAGGTAGGAGGTGTAAGGCTTTTATGAAACTTACAGATATTTTAAAAGACTCGAATTATAAGCTCACCCAGTTTTCACAAGAGCAAATTGAATCCTTTGAAAAGACTATTTTCATCAAAGAAGTACGGGGTAAAAAGTTGCCGCACATCAAGTGTTTGGTGCGCCGCAAAGCCATTCAACTCAAGCCCGAAGAAGCGGTGCGCCAGCTTTATTTGAAAGTACTCAATGAAGATTATGCTTATCCCTTTGAACGCATGGAAATCGAATATGGCGTAACCTTTGGGCGCGAGAAAAAACGTGCGGATATTGTGATTTTTGATAAACAAAACACCCGCGCTGTCTATATCATGGTGGAGCTGAAAAAACCCAAGCTTAAAGATGGTAAAGAGCAGCTTAAATCGTATTGCAATGCGACAGGTGCGCCGATTGGTGTGTGGAGCAATGGCGATTCGATTTCTTATTATAATCGCAAAGACCCCAACTATTTTGAAGATATTCCGAATATTCCCAAAGCCTCTGAAAAATTATCGGATATTTTAACCGAGCGTTGGACGATAGCTGACTTGGTTAAAAAAGATAAATTGGTCAATGAAAAGAAATCACTCAAAGATTTAATTTTAGAGATGGAAGATGAAGTGCTGGCAAATGCTGGTGTGGATGTCTTTGAAGAATTATTTAAACTTATTTTTACCAAGCTTTATGATGAAATGGAAAGTGGTCGCAATAAAACGCGCCACCTTCAATTTAGAAACTATGGCGACACAGAAACCGAACTTAAAGAAAAGATTCAAGCCGTTTTTGATAAGGCAAAAGAGCGATGGGCGGGTGTATTTGGCGAAGATGCCAAATTGATGCTCACGCCTTCGCATTTGTCGGTGTGTGTATCTTCCTTGCAAGATGTGAAGTTGTTTAATTCCAATCTTGACGTGGTGGATGAAGCCTTTGAATATCTGATTAACAAAAGCAGCAAGGGTGAGAAGGGTCAGTATTTTACGCCGCGTTATGTGATTGATATGTGCGTCAAAATGATGAATCCGCAACAGGAAGAAACCGTGATTGACACGGCGGCTGGCAGTTGTGGTTTTCCTGTTCATGCGATTTTCCATGTTTGGGAACAAATCCTTAAAGATAAGGGTATTCCGAAAAGTCACTTGTTTACAGCCGAAGAAAAACCAACGGAATGTACGGATTATGTGCAAAACAAGGTGTTTGCCATTGATTTTGATGAAAAGGCGGTGCGGGTAGCGCGCACACTCAATTTGATTGCAGGCGATGGGCAAACCAATGTGCTGCACTTGAATACGCTTGATTATGAGCGTTGGGATGAAAAGACCAAAGATGAGGCATGGCAAGACACTTATTTTGAAGGCTGGAAAAAACTTAGAAAACTCAAACAAGATAAAAACAGCAACCGTGATTTCAAATTTGATGTGTTGATGGCAAATCCACCGTTTGCGGGTGACATCAAAGAAAGCCGTATTTTAGCCAAGTATGAATTGGGCAAAAAGCCGAATGGTAAATATCAGACCAAAGTTGGGCGTGATATTCTGTTTATTGAGCGCAATCTTGATTTCTTAAAATCAGGGGGACGTATGGCAGTGGTATTGCCACAAGGTCGATTTAACAACAGTTCGGATAAAAATATCCG